>JBBSIW010000405.1:0-2254 GCA_038231895.1 Solirubrobacterales bacterium
ATCGCGAGCCGCCACTCGCCTGGTATGCCAAGCGGGACCAGCCGCCGCCGCGAGCCCTGGAGCGCCTCGACGAGCGCTACTCCCGTCCTTACCGCACCGAGACCGCACGCCCGAGACGAGTCGAGTAGCCGCGCTTCGATCAAGTCGCGTTGTCGTCGGCGCGAGTCTTAGCGTCCGCGCCGCCTGGATCCCCCGCCCACACGATCCCGGCCAGCCGGCCGGGTGAGCGTGCCGCCGCGCGAGCGGCGGATCGCGTAGACGAGCCCGGTCGTGGTCAGGACGGAGAGCAGGATGCCCGCGCCCGATGCGTGAAAGAGCACCCGCACGAGAAGCCCGGCGATGAGCGAGCCGGCGATGCCCACCAGCATGGTCTGCAGGAGAGTCATCGGGTCGCGCCCGGGCAACGCCAAGCGGGCCAGCGCGCCGACGATCAACCCCACGAAAGCGAGGACGATGATGTTGACGATGAGGCTCATGAAGGGCTCCCGGAGCTGTCGAGGGGGTGCAAGGCTGCCGGCAATGGTAGAGTTCCGGCCCTGAGGGCGCCCCCACGGGGCGAGATCCGATTGCCGAACAGCCACCGGATGGACACCAGGGTTAACGCCTCGATAGCAGGAGGCGGCTCCGGCGGGCCTAGGGTCCTGCCTGCCCCGCTACCCACGAAGGAGAGCATCCGCAGTGTCAAGCGGAAGAAGGTCACCTGCAAGCTGACCTTCAAGAGTCGAAGCAGGGCGCGGGTGACCGCCGCCTCAGCCGCGGGCGCACGATGTACGCCGCGGGCACGACCGCCAAGCTGGTGGCCCGGCGGCCGATCCGCCGTGGCTACGTGCTGACCCTGATCGATCGCGATCACAAGGAGCGCGTGGCGGTCACGGTCCGCTGAGGCAAGGCGCGAGTCCGCACTGCCGGCGGCGGCGCGTGTCCCACCCCAACCGGCTCGCCAGGAAGCCTGGGTCATGTCACGATCGGCGCCGTGGCCGTCTATGTGGACGAGTTGGTGTTCGAGTGGCGCGGACGTATGTGGTGCCACCTGCTCGCCGACAGCGACGAGGAGCTCCATCGCTTCGCCGGGCGCTTGGGTCTGCCGAGCTCCTCGTTTCACCGCCGCCGCGGGCGGCCCTGGCGCGATCATTACGATCTCACCGCGGACGCGCGCCTACACGCGGTGCGCCTGGGCGCGCTCGAGATCAGCTTTCACGATGCCGGCGTGCATCTGGCCCGGCGCCGGCGAGGAATGCGCGGATAGACGCGTGCTAGCGCGAAGCGAAGTGGTCGCGCAGCGCGAGCACGCTGTCGACGTATTGCTGGCCCTCGGGGAGCAGGCCATCGCTCAGTACAGAGCCGAGGCCCTGGTAGTAGCCGCCCAGCGTGGAGGCCGGATCATTGCCCGTGTGGTCGAACATGTAGCCGAGATAGGTCACCCCAGCGCGGACGTTCTCGCGCGGTGACGCCGGGTCAAGGGGGCGGTCGGCCAGGTTGTTCTGGATGAAGTCCCAGGTGTCGGGGGTGATCTGCATGACGCCGCGCGCGTCTGCGGAGGAGACCGCTGAGTTGTCCCACCCGCTCTCCTGCCAGGCGACCGCCTTGGCGAAGTTGGGCCCGATGTTCTGGCTGGCGGCCTCGTCGGCGATCTGGTCGCCGGTGACCGTGTCTGCCGTGGGGATGGGTCCGCCACCGGAGCTCGCCGACGCGGTCGACCCACCCCCGCCGCCGAACGTGAGGGCTGTTCCCGCCACGAGCTGGGAATCCACGCTGATGCCGTTGGCGTCGGCGAGTTGACCTGTCGACATGCCCTCGGCCGCGGCGATCCCCGAGAGCGTGTCACCGGGACGTACGATGTAGGAGCCGCCGCCACTGCCACCGCCACCATCTGCGGGTGCGGCCTGGGACCCCGAGGCGCCGTCGGTCTGGGCGGGGATGACGACGGTGCTCCCGGCCCGCAGCTCGGCGTCAGTCGTCAACCCGTTGGCCGCGGCGAGCGCATCCACGCTCACCGCGTCGATCGCCGCGATGGACGACAGCGACTCTCCGACCGCCACCGTGTGGACGACGTCGGCCTGCGCCGTGGAGGCTCCCATCGCGGCCAGCGCCACGATGGCGCCGACACAGCGGCTCGCCCGCCACCTGACCAGTTTGCGTGTTTTGCAGAGCATTGGGGTCGGGCATTGTGGCCATCCGCGCTGAGAAGGCAACCGCTGCAACGAACCCTGCGCCGCTGCGCCGCGCCGCGGGGGTCGCGGCGCGGCTCGTCTCG
>JBBSIW010000406.1:0-2217 GCA_038231895.1 Solirubrobacterales bacterium
GACACGCGCTGCGGGCGGCCCCGCAAGGCTTGGCGCAGCGCCGGGCTTTCAGGCTCCTCGACCACCAGCTTGACGATGGCCGATGCGTCCAGGTAGAGCAGTCGTCCACTACGGCCGGTCGGCACGGACATCTTCGAGCACATCGCTCAGAGCGGGGCCACCCGGCAGCTCCAGTGGCTCGACGTCCAGCAAGTCGATGCGGGCCGGGATGGCGTGGCGCTCGAGGATCAGCCGCGCCAGCGCGTCGCGCTGAGCGGGAGGCGGTGCGAGCACCGCGACCTCTCGACCCCGCGAGGTGACAGCGAAGCTCTCACCTCGCTGCACGCGGCGGAGGTAGTCGCTGAGGTCCCGGCGAAGTTCCCGTACGCCGACGTTCTGGGACATGTGCGACATTGTAGTCACAGGGAAGGGCACGCCGAAACGGGGGCCAGTGCGACCTGGCGGTCATGGCCGCGATCTCTACGAGTTGGCCGGTTGCGGTCGGGAGCCGTGGCACTACGGCTACACGGTGCATAAGAGGCGTCCGACCCGAAGCGGCCGCCCGAGGTCTTGTACGTGATAACGTACGTGCGTATGGCCGTAGCCCAAGCCCCCATCGCCGCAGTCGGCCCGCGGGTCCGGGCGCTCCGAGAGGCCATGGACCTCTCCCTACGTGACCTGGCCGAGCGCAGCGGCGTTAGCGCTCCCATGCTTTCTCAGGTCGAGCGGGGGGAGACCAGTCCCACGCTGACCGTGGCCGAGCGCATCGCCGACGGGCTCGAGCTGCGCCTCTCCCAGCTACTGCGCCTCGACGAGGATGGCGCCGTCTCCGTGGTGCGCGCATCGCAGCGCCGCCGGGGCGGTGGCCGCGGACATCGCTACGAGCTGCTCACCCCACCGCTTCCCGGCCAGCGGGCCGAGGTCTCGCGCCACGTGCTCGGTCCGGGGGCCCGCACCGGCGGCCCGGGCGATCCGCCAATGCACGAGCCCGGCAGCCGGGAGACCGCTCTTGTGGAGGACGGACCGGTCGTGCTGATCTGTGACGGCGAGCGTCATCCGCTCGAGCCGGGCGATTGCGTGACCTTCGACGCCGATCTGCCCCATCACTTCGAGAACCCCGGCGAGGGGCCGGCAACGCTGCTCGCCATCGTCAGCGCTGGTCTGCGTCGCAGCTGAGCGAGGAGCCACCATGCCCACCACACTGTTCGACAAGATCTGGGCCGCCCACGAGGTGTCGCCCGGCCTGCTGTACATCGACCTGCACCTCGTGCACGAGGTCACGAGCCCGCAGGCCTTCGACGGTTTGCGCTTGGCCGGCCGCGGCGTGCGCCGGGCCGATCGCACGCTCGCCACCGCCGACCACAACGTCCCCACCGACGGCACGCCGGTGGCCGCCCGCATCCGCGATGAGCTCTCGCGTGTGCAGGTGCAGACCCTCGAGCGCAACTGCGCGGAGTTCGGGGTGCCCGTCTACTCACTCGGCTCAGACCGCCAGGGGATCGTGCACATCATCGGCCCCGAGCTGGGCGTCACCCAGCCGGGGATGACCATCGTCTGCGGCGACTCCCACACCGCCACCCACGGCGCATTCGGAGCGCTGGCGTTCGGGATCGGCACCAGCGAGGTCGAGCACGTCCTTGCCACGCAGTGCCTCTCCCAGCAGAAGCCCAGGTCGATGCGCATCCGCTACGAGGGCGAGCTCGGGTTCGGCGTCACCGCCAAGGACCTGATCCTCGGGACGATCGGCCAGATCGGGGTCGACGGCGCGGTGGGCCACGTCGTCGAGTTCGCAGGTCCGGCGATCGAGGCGCTGTCGATGGAGGGCCGGATGACCGTGTGCAACATGACGATCGAGGCCGGCGGGCGCGCCGGGATGATCGCCCCCGACGTGACGACCTTCGAGTGGGTGGAGGGCCGCGCCGGCGCGCCCGAGGACTTCGACAGCGCAGTCGAGCGCTGGCGCGCGCTGCGCAGCGACGAAGGTGCGGCGTTTGACGGCGACGTCATCGTCGACGCCGGCGCGCTGACCCCGATGGTCACCTGGGGGACCAATCCCGGCCAGGTCGTCAGCGTGACCGACGCAGTTCCCGACCCGCGGTCGGAGGGCGAGGAGCGCGCGCTCGCCTACATGGACCTGCGTCCCGGCACGCCGGTGGAGGAGATCCGCCTCGACCGTGTGTTCATCGGCTCGTGCACGAACTCGCGCATCGGCGACCTTCGCGCCGCCGCCCGGGTCGC
>JBBSIW010000407.1:0-2211 GCA_038231895.1 Solirubrobacterales bacterium
GCGTCCGTCTATAGTCGCCCGGATGGGAGCCACGATCGCGATCCTCTCCCAGAAGGGCGGGACCGGCAAGACCACGACGGTGCGCACGCTGGCGGACATCTTCCGCCGCGCGGGCCTGGAGACGCTGGCCGTCGACCTCGACCCGCAGGGCAACCTGTCCGACTACTTCGACGTGCCCGCCGACGCACAGCCGGCGATCGCCGACGTGCTCACCGGTCGCGCCAAGGCCAGCGAGGCGGTGCACGATCACATCATCCCGGCCAACCTCCAGCTCGCCGAGGCCGAGCTCGCCCTCGGCGGCAAGATGGGGCGTGAGCTGACGCTCAAGCGCGCACTGCGCGATGTTCAGCGCGCATACGACATCGTGCTCATCGACTGTCCCCCGGCCCTGGGGCTCCTGACTGTCAACGCGCTCGTAGCCGCCGACTTTGCCCTCCTCTCCACCGAAGCGCAGTACTTCGCCCTTCAGGGGGTCGAGCAGGCACTCGAGGTCATCGGGCTCGCACGGGACAGCCTCAACCCGGACCTCGAGTGGCTGGGGGTCGTCCTCAATATTGCCGATATGAGGACCATCCACTCCCGCGAGGCCTTTCAGACCCTGTCCAAGCACTTCGAGGAGAAGCTGTTTCAGACCA
Source organism: Solirubrobacterales bacterium (assembly GCA_038231895.1). Lineage (GTDB taxonomy): Bacteria > Actinomycetota > Thermoleophilia > Solirubrobacterales > Solirubrobacteraceae > JALYZC01. The sequence goes on from JBBSIW010000407.1 coordinate 636, forward strand.
CGATCCGCGCGTCCATCGCGTACGCCGAGTCGGCCGAGCGGGCCGTCTCGATCCTCGACCACCGGCCCGACCTGGGATCCGATTACCTGGCGCTCGCGGTGGAGGTGCTGGGCCGCTTGGGCATGAGCGAGGCGCGCGAGCGCGCGTTCTCACTCGGCACCGCGGCGGCGGAAAGCCGGCGATGAGGCGAGCGAGCGCCGTCGTTCTCGGCTTCCTCTGGCTTGCCCTCGTAGCCGGAGGATGCGGGCAGGGGGCCGACGGGGGCACCCCGAACGCGGCCGAGAAGTCGCCGTTCGCGGTAGCTTCGAGCTCGCCGCCGTCCGGCGGAGTCGCGGGATCCGGGTCGCTGACCGCCTACGTCGCCGTCGCCACTCCGTTGCGCGACTCTCCGGGCGGCAAAGCGCTGGCCACTCTTCCCAAGAAGACCGACTTCGGCTCGCCCCAGGTCGTCCCCGTGCTCGAACGGCGCGCCGACTGGCTGCGGGTGATGTCCTCGCAGCTCAAGAATGGCGTGACCGGCTGGATCCGGGCCGACCGCGCCAAGCTGTTTCGAGTCAACTGGACGATCGAGGAGAGCCTGGCGCGTCGCGAGCTAACGGTGCGCCGCGGCTCGCGAATCGTGGCGCGCACGCGCACGGCGATCGGGCGCGCGGAGGCTCCGACCCCGCGTGGCAACTTTGCGGTCACTGACCGGCTCATGATCGACACGACCGGCTCGCCGTACGCCTGCTGCGTGCTTGCCCTGAGCGCCCATCAGCCCAAGATCCCGCAGGGGTGGGGCGGCGGGGATCGCGTCGCCATCCACGCCACGTCGGATCCCTCGAGCGTCGGCCAGGCGGTGAGCCTGGGCTGCCTGCGGGTCCGCACCGACGTGATGCGCCGTCTCGTCCGCCTCGTGCCCCTGGGCACGCCGGTGCGGGTGATGGCGTAACGGGCCGCGCCCGTCGGATCTCGTAGGAGGTCGCGAACACGCTCCCTACTGCCCCCTTATCCGTGCCTGCGTATATTGGCTTCATGAGCCGCAGGTTTGACCTGGCCGCGGTGAGCAACGTGCTTGCGCGCAGGCGGCGAAGCACGGTTCAACGCCGGTGGGCCAGCGCGCCTACGGCGGAGGTCGAGGACCTCTACTACCTCCACCGCGTGATCCGCCGGCGCAGCGCCGCGTGGGACCTCGAGGGCGAGCTTGTCACCCACGAGCTCTACCGGCGCAAGCGCGAGGCGGGCGAAGCGCTCGATCCCTTCCCCAGGTGGCGGGAGTCTCAACGACTGCATATGTGGGACGACGCGGCTCGGAGCGACGGCTTGCTCTGGCCCCGGCGCGATGCCTTGAAGTGGCTCCACCTCGCGTCGGTTGGTGTGTGTGGTTGATGTTGCCTGATGGTTCGGTTGGATGCTGCGCGCCGGTCGCCGCGTAGCCGAGCCCGGAGGGCGAGGCGGAGCGCCGACCGGCGCGTGCGAGGTTCTCGGCTGGGGGGTCATGCTCGTTTGTGCTTCTTGCGGTCGAGGCCGTGGCGGAAGCGCCAGGATTCGGTGCCGGTGTCGATGATGTGCGCTTTGTGGGTGATCCGGTCGACGA
>JBBSIW010000408.1:0-2206 GCA_038231895.1 Solirubrobacterales bacterium
CTCGCTCGTCGGGCGTCGCCTCACGGGCGAGCCGCTGGCCTGGATCACCGGGAGCGTGTCGTTCTGCGGCTCGGAGATCCACGTCGATCCCGGGGTCTACGTTCCCCGCTGGCACAGCGAGCCGCTCGCGCGCCGCGCCGTCGAGCGCCTGCCCGCGAATGGTGCGGCGTCGATCTCTGCACCGGGACCGGAGCGATCGCCAGGACCCTTATCACCGCGCGCCCCGGGGCGCGCGTCGTGGCGTCCGACGTCGAGAAGCGTGCCGTCGCCTGCGCGATAGCGAACGGCGTGGAGGCCTACCGTGGCGACCTGTTCGCCCCGCTGCCGCGCACGCGCAAAGGAGGTGTCGACGTGGTCGTCGGCGTCGTGCCGTACGTGCCGACGACCGACCTGCCACTCCTGCAGCGCGACACCTTCACGTTCGAGTCGCCGCTGTCCTACGACGGCGGCCACGACGGCACCGGGATCCTCCGGCGTGTCCTGACCGACAGCCCCCGCTTCCTGCGGCGCGGCGGTGCGCTCCTGCTCGAGCTCGGCGGCGAGCAGCCCGCCGCGCTCGGCGACGACCTCGCGCGCCTCGGCTACGGCGACGTCCCCGGCCACATCGACGAAGACGGGTACGACCCCGGCCGCGTGGCGACGCGCGGAGAGCGGCGCTGACAAGTTCCCCGACGGGCGTCCCGAGCGTCGCCCGAGACGCCCCCGCCCACTACGCCGCGACGGCCTCCCGCTCCATCTCCGGGGAGTACTCGCCCCGGCGGGCGGCGCCGGTGCACCGCGCGCGGTGCGCGTAGGCAGCCCTCGCCGCCGCCGCGTTGGACGGCTCGCCGCGCCAGACCTCCAGCGGGGTGGCCTGGAGCGCCCGCCCGTAGGAGAAGCTCAGCTCCCACGGCTGGTCGGGAGCGCGGTTCATCGCGTCGAGGTGCGCGCTCGCCAGCTCGTCGCTCTGGCCGCCCGACAGGAAGACGATGCCCGGAACCGCCGCGGGCACGACGCGACGGAGGCAGCGGAGCGTCCGCTCGGCCACTTCCTCCACGCTCGCCTGGTCGGCGCACTCGTACGCGGCAAGAACCATGTTCGGCTTGAGCAGCATTCCCTCCAGCGCCACCCCCGCGTGCCAGAGGGCGGCGAAGACGGCGCGGAGGGTCGCCTCGGTGACCTCCTCGGAGCGGTCGATGGTGTGCTCGCCGTCCATCAGCACCTCGGGCTCGACGATCGGCGTGATTCCGGCCTCCTGGCACAGCGCGGCATAGCGCGCCAGCGCGTGGGCGTTGGCGTCGATGCAGTAGGGGGTCGGCAGGCCGTCGCCGATGGTGATCACCGCGCGCCACTTCGCGAAGCGGGCGCCCAGCTCGTGGTACTCGGCGAGTCGCTCGCGCAGACCGTCGAGGCCCTCGGTCACCTTCTCGCCGGAGAATCCCGCCAGGGGCTTGGCCCCGGTGTCGACCTTGATGCCGGGAATGATGCCCTGCTCGGCGAGGGCGTCGGGGAAGGGAACGCCGGCCTCGGTGGACTGGCGGATCGTCTCGTCGTACAGGATCGCGCCGCTGATGTGGGCCGAAGCCTCCTCGGCCGTGAGCACCACCTCGCGGAACGCGCGCCGCGCCTCCTCGGTCGATGGCCCGTCGAGGACCTTCTCGAGCCGCTTGTCCATCGTCCCGCTGCTCTCGTCGGCGGCCAGGATGCCCTTGCCCTCGGCCACCAGCGCTCGCGCGGTGTCCTCGATCTCATGCCCGTTCATGTTCATCTCTCCAGCTTCCCCCTTTCGACGATCTTTCGCACACGCCCGGGCGTGATCACCAGCGACTCGGTGAGCGCTTCACCGCCGGACCACCACGGAGCGCGGAGCAGCGCGCCGCCGCTCACGCCGGTGGCCGCGAACAGCGCTTCGCCCGCCACGAGGTCGTCCAGCTCGAACACCCGGTCCGTGTCCATTTCCGCCGCGGTCAGCGCCTCGGCCTCCGCTTCCTCCTGGGGCGCGAGCCGGCCCTGCATGCCGCCCCCGAGCGCACGCACGGCGCACGCGGTCATCACGCCCTCGGGCGTCCCGCCGATCCCCATCAGGACGTCGGCCGGGCCATCTCCGAGCAGCGCCGCCAGCGCTCCCGCCACGTCACCGGCCGAGGGCGTCGAGACGGCGGGGCCGGCCTCGCGCACCCGCACGATGAGGTCACCGTGGCGCGACTTGTCCAGGATCACCACCGTC
>JBBSIW010000409.1:0-2176 GCA_038231895.1 Solirubrobacterales bacterium
GCGGTCCTGCTCCAGCCACCTGACCATGCTCTCCGGCGGGTTGGCCCGGTCGGTCCCCACGATCAGGTCGATCACCGGGAAGACCGTGAACACCAGCATCGGTCCGAAGAACCAGAAGACCGACAGCCCGGTCGCCTCCACCAGTCCCCAGGCCAAGAAGGGCAGTGTGGGCACCAGCAGACCGAGCAGCCAGGCGTAGCGCTTGCCGTCCCTCCACGTCGCCGGGGGGGCGCTGGCCACTGAATGCAACTCCTGCGGCGTCATGAGCCGCTCGCGACCAGGCGGCGCAGCGTCTCTACGTCGAGGCGCCCGGGGGGTTGCAGGTCGTGCGGGTCGGCCAGCACGGCAGCGGACGAGTTCGGCGCTCCGAAGCCGTCCAGCACGAGGTCGGCATCGGAGAAGTCCTGCTCGCGCGTGTAGTCGTTGACCACGACCACGCACGCCAAGCCGGCCGACTTGGCCGCCCGCAGGCCGTTGAGCGAGTCCTCCACGGCGGGCGCGGTGCCGGGCGCGAGCCCGAGCGCCTCCACGGCCATCCGATGGGCGCTGGGGTCGGGCTTGCGGTCCGGTGCCTCCTCGCTGGTCACCACAGCCTCGAAGCGCTCGAGCCCGAACTGCCGGTCCAGCAGCGGGCGGACCCAGGCCGAGCTTCCCGTCGTCGCGACGGCGAGGCGCACGCCCGCCTCCTCGAGCTCGTCGAGCAGCTCGCGGACGCCTGGCCGCGGCTCGATCGCCCCCTCCCTCGCCATCGCGGTGAAGATCTCGGTCTTGCGGGCGTGCAGGCGACTCGCGATCTCCTCGCGCTCCTCCTCGGCCATCCCCTGCCGCTGGAGGTAGGCGTCGATGCGGCGCTCCCCCCCGGTGACGTCGAGCAGCTCACCATAGAGCGCGACATCCCATCGGTCCGGGAGTCCGGCCTCTTCGAATGCCTGGTTGAAGGCGACGCGGTGGCCGTCGCGCTCGCTGTCCACCAACGTCCCGTCGACGTCGAGCACCACCGCCCGCAGGCCGCCTTCGTCGGTCGGCGCCGATGATCGGTTCATCGTCCGCGTAGTGTGCCACCGGACGGGGCGTCATCGCGTTATCCAGGGCCTCGCCTACGATCCCGACGGTGCTCGACTCTTCGTACCTGCGCGCACTCGAGAATGCGGTCCACGGCGCGGGGCTCCCCTACGGCTACGCGGTGACCGTCTGGTCCACGGGTGCGGCCCTGTCGGGCCGGCACGGCATGCCGTCCACCGGCAGCATCTTCCTGTTCGCCGCCGGCGCGACGATCGCCTACGGTGCGCTGAGGCTGCTGACGTGGAACACGGACGAGGAGGCGCACAAGCCACTCACGCGCAGCCCTCACGTCATCCGCGCTGGTGTGGTCCACCTCGCCGCGATCGCGCTTGCCATCTCGGGGGCGCTGCTCATGGCCCGGATCCATGGCGATGCCGCGTGGCTTCTGGCGCCGCTCACGGCCACGCTGGCCTACCTGGGCTTCTCCAGCGTGGAGGTGGCGTTGGTCGAGCGAAGCCGCCAGCAGAGCCACACGCGCTGAGGGCAGACTGCCGTGGCACAACGCGCAGCCTGGCTCGGGATCGACCTTGGCACCCAGAGCGTGCGCGCCCTCGCGGCTTCGTCGAACGGCGCGGTGCTGGCCGAGGGCGCGTGCCCGCTGAGCAGCCGCCGCGACGGGCCGCGCCACGAGCAGGACCCGGAGCTTTGGTGGAGCGCCCTCGCGACGGCTTGCCAAGCGGCGCTTCGCGACCTGGTGCCGGACTCGATCACCGCCCTGGCGGTGTGCGCTACCTCGGGCACCGTCCTGCTCGTCGATGCCGCGGGCGACGCGCTGTCGCCCGCGGTCATGTACGACGATTCCCGGGCGCAGGACGAGGCCCGGCGTGCGAACGAGGCCGGCGCGGAGGTGTGGGAATCGCTCGGGTACCGCATCCAGCCGTCGTGGGGCCTTCCGAAGCTGCTGTGGCTGCTGCGCGAGCTCGACGACATGCCCCGCGGCGCCCGACTCGCACACCAGGTCGACTTCGTCACCCGCAGGTTGATCGGGTGCGACGTCCCGACCGACACCAGCCACGCGTTGAAGTCCGGCTACGACCTGCTCCGCGAAGCATGGCCGCACGAAGTGATGGCTGCGCTCGGCGTCCCCGAGGGCGCATTGCCCGACGTGGTGGGA
>JBBSIW010000410.1:0-2171 GCA_038231895.1 Solirubrobacterales bacterium
CAGCAGCTCAGTTACGCCAGGTCATGGCCGAGCCGGTCGAGGCTCAGGCTCGGCGGCTTTGACCGCGCCAGCCCGGCCGCCACGAGCCCGGCCGGTGTCGCCCAGGCGACGCTAGGGAGATCCCGCAGGGGTCGCGCCCGATCGGCGAGCCCCTGCTCGCACAGCTGCTGGATCCGCTTGTACGCCCACCAGACGTCGTGCTCGAAGGCGCAGGCGAACTGGCGTGGCGAGGCGACCCGCACGCGCGCGAGGAGGCGAACCTGCTCGAGGCTCGCCACGTGCGCCGCTCCGCCGCGGCGTCGTCCGGCGACCTTCTCGGAAACGCAGTCAGTCTCGGCAGAGCTCACCTCCTGAACTATGAGCGGCGCAACAGTCGTTTTCGTGACCGGCTGTTCGGATGGCTCGGCTCAAGCCCGCCATCCTCACGCCGCGATCAGGAGCGGAACCTCCACAGCAGGCGTCAACGCACTTGCGGCCGCGACTGTGTGGCCGCCGACCCGTGAGCTCGGCACTGCGCCATCCCAGACCGAGCTGAGGTCCCTCTTCCCGCTCACGCGGCGCGCGACATTCGCTTTCCTATGACTCAGTCGGCCGCGGACGATCCTCGCTTTGGCCGCCCCTGACGCCCGTTCCCGGGCCCACCGTTTCCCGACAGTTGGAAGCCAGCTGGAAAGTCCCTGGAAGCTTCGCCCGCCTCCTCGCCGTTCGCCCGGTCAGTGCGTTCGACGCTCGCGCTGCGAGTGGTAGGCGCGACGGGTCTCCGTCGCGAGCCCGTGGTCGCGGTGGTAGGGATCCGCGCGCGCTCTCTGCACGCGCTCCCCTAGCTGGCTCCACAGCGTGCGGTTGCGCGGTAGCGGCGGGAGCTCGAACCCCTGGTCGAGCGCGCAGGCGACGGCTGCGAGCCAGCTCGAGCAGTAGCGGCGCCGGATCGCCTGGGCGGCATGGTCGTCCTCGTTGGCGGCGTCGGGGAGCTTCGGGGGTCGGTAGAGGACGTCCGGCATCCAATGCTCCTGTCCGTGGCGTTGCTGCCATTCGCGCCGGCGCGCCCAGCACCACTCCCTGAGCGCCTTGAAGTCGCGGCGAAGCTCGGGCAGCTCCAGGCGTGCAGTAGCGACCTTGCGGGCCGCGTTCTGGTCGTGCTCGACTCGTCGAACGGCCTGCTCAAGCTCGCCCGCGAGACCATCCGCCCCCGCGGCGATCAGGAACGGCACCGACTCGCGGATGCAGTGGCTTCCGATCGGGAGCCGCTTCCCGCCGGCGGCGCGGGCGATGAAGAACTGGTAGCGCACAGCATGTCCACAGGTGCAGGCGGCGTTTGCGTACTCGCCGTTGTCCACGACCTCGCCGGTGAAGAACCAGTCTGCGGGGTCGGGCGCCATCGCAAGGCGAATACGTTCTGCCGCGGAGCTCAAATACGACGACTGCATGGCGCTGGGCACAGTGTGACCGCGCGGACAGTCACATCTGGCGCGAGCGCCTCGCTCTGGGTCGCCTATCCTGACTGGCCCATGACCTAAAGCACCACAACGCGCCAACCGACCGCCTTCGCGACACGCGATGGCCGGTGCCGCGTTCTCAAACGAAGGAGATCAGGTCATGGAGAAATGCCCCGCGCTGCCGAGCGAGCGCCGTCGAATCGAAGGACTCATCGAGCCGGTCGCCGATCTGCGCGACCCCGAGGACCTCATCCGCTCAGCGTTCCTGCGCGAGATCGCCGACGCTGGGCTGCAGCGCTTCCACCGCGTCTCGCTGAGCGCCGAGGAGCTGCCACTGGATCGGCTGGGCGAGCACGCCACCATCCTCGTGGCGGGCACCAGCGGAGAGCACGGTCGCGTGCACAACGGGCTCGTCCGGATAGGAGACGTCGCGCTCGGTCTGCTTCACCCCGGCCATGGCCGCAACGCAGTGACGATCGTGCTCGCCGGGGAGAACGGTGCGGCGCTCGCTGAGGCCGGCAGTCGGCTCGGCCGCGCGCTCGCCGATGCGCCAGATCGCGACGAGCGTGTCCCCGTGTGGTTCTGGTCCGGCGCCTCGGGCGCCCTCGGCAGCGCCCATGGGTCGATGCGCAGGCTCGACATGCCCTCGCTCGATGCCATCCGCGACAACTACACGCCGCCGGCCCTGGCCTCCCTGGTCCGCCTCGCCGCGATCCACCCGCCGGACCTCCCCTC
>JBBSIW010000411.1:0-2162 GCA_038231895.1 Solirubrobacterales bacterium
GGCGCCGGACGGGCGGCGGCCTCGGCGGCCGCGACGAGCCGATCGAGGTCGTCGCGGGCCACCAGGGTGGCCCGATCGCCGAGGACCTCGCGCACGGGCGGTACGTCACTGGCCGCCACCGGCGTGCCGCAGGCCAGCGCCTCCACGGGCGGCAGGCCGAAGCCCTCGTCGTCGGAGGGGAACACGAGCGCGTGGGCGCCGGTGTAGATGGCGGCGAGGTCTGAGTCGGGGACCTCGCCGGTCAGGCTGACGCCGCGCAGCTCCCACGCCCACGGCTTGGTGGGGCCCACCAGCACGAGGGGCAGCTCTCGCCGTGCCTGCGTCAGGGCCGTCACCCGCTTGCGAGGATCGGGGTGCTCGAGGCCGCCCACCCACAGCAGGTATCGCTCGGGCAGGTCGTAGCGTTCGCGCACGGTGGCGACCTCCTCGGGCGTACGCGGGCGAAACGCCGCGGACGCCGCCTCGGGCACGACGGCGATGCGCTGGGGAGCTATTCCCAGCAGGTCGGCGGCATCCTGGGCCACGACGCGGGTGGGCACGATCACCCGCACCGCCCGCTGGACGGCGAGGTAGCGCAGGCGGAAGCGCAGGCCGGTGCGCAGGTACTCGCTGTGGCGCTTGAGCGGGACGAGGTCGTGCAGCGTCACCACCATGGGAACCGGGCAGCGCAGCAGCGCGCCGTCGATCCAGGGCGAGTGATAGACGCCGCCCCCCCGCTGCGGTCGGTGCGACTCGACGAGCTCTCCCATCTCGAGCGCGCGCAGCGCCGGCAGGAGTGAGCGCACGTAACGGCCGATCCCGCGGCGATCAGCTGCCGGGCGACTGTCGAAGGAGACCCTCATGGCGTAGAGATATACGACGTAGAGGCGACGGGCGAGTTGCGCGGACCCCGGTACCCGGTCTCGGCTGCGTCAGGATATGGCGATGTCCGCCAAGGCGATCCAGGAGGCAGCATGGGCGGCGTTGCCCTCCGAGCTCGAGCCCTACGAGCTCGATCGACGGCGAGCGTTCCTGCGCGCCCACATCACGGCCGGGCAGACCGTGCTCGACCTTGGCTGCGGTACGGGTGCCTTCACTCGCCTGCTCGCCGACTGGGACGCGGTGCCGGTGGGCGTCGAGCTCGCGGAGGGCGCGCTGCGCCGGGCCCGCGACCGCCACGGGGAGCTGGACTTCCGACTCGCGGAGGCCGACGGAGGGCTGCCGCTCGACGATGCCAGCGTCGACGTCTGCTGGGCCTCGGAGGTGCTCGGCCACGTGGCCGACACCGACGGCCTGCTCTCGGAGGTGCGGCGCGTGCTGCGGCCGCGCGGCGCGCTCGTGGTGACCACGCCCTACCACGGCCCGGTGCGGACGCTGGCGCTCGCACTGCGGGGCTTCGAGCAGGCGTTTGACCCGCGCGGCCCCTACCTGCGCTTCTACACCGCGCGGTCACTGCGAGACCTGCTGCAGGACTTCGGATTCGAGATCGAACGGATTGAGGCCGCGGGGGGCCTGCCCCTGCTGCGGCGTTTCCTGCTGGCCAGCGCCCGCCGAGCCACGCCGGTGATCGGCGTGAGCTGAGTGCGCGTGCTCATCGACACCACCTTCGTCCGCCGCGGGCCGACGGGGACCGGGGTCTACCTCCGCGCGCTCTGTCGCGCCCTGCGCGCACTCGAGGTCGACCTCGTCACCGCCTCCAACCAGCGGCGACGGCCGCCGGCCGGGGGAGGGCTCGGCTCATGGGCCAACCTGGCCGGAGACCGGTGGTGGACGCAGGTGGAGCTGCCGCGCCAGGCGCGCGCCGTCGGAGCCGATGTGCTCCACCACCCGCTGCCCGCGCACAGCGCCGCCGCGTCGTGCGCCCAGGTGGTGACCGTCCATGACCTCGGCCACGAGCGCCTGCCCGAGTGCTTCGACCCTCGCTTCCGGGCCTTTGCCCGCCTCGCCTACCCGCGCGCGGCTCATCGCGCTGACGCGGTGGTGTGCGTCTCGCACGCCACGAGCCGCGATGTCGCGGCTCGCTGGGCGCTTCACGGCGATCGGGTGGTGGTGGCGCCGCACGGCCCGGGACAGGACGCCGCCGCCAGCGCCGAGCGTCGTGACGGCTACCTGCTCTACGTCGGCGACGAGGAGCCGCGCAAGAACCTGTCCCTGCTGCTCGCGGCCTACGGGCTCTACCGAGA
>JBBSIW010000412.1:0-2153 GCA_038231895.1 Solirubrobacterales bacterium
CGTCCTCGACCTCTCTCGCCTGCTCCCCGGCGGGTTCTGCTCGCTCCTGCTCGCTGATTTCGGCGCCGAGGTCCTCAAGGTCGAGGACACCGGCATGGGCGATTACCTGCGCTGGGCCGAGCCGTACTACGAGGGCGCGCAGGACAGCGCCAAATCCGCCCTCTTCCTCGCGCTCAACCGCAACAAGCGCTCGATTCGCATCAACCTCAAGGAGGCGCGCGGTCGCGAGGTACTGCTCGCGCTCGTGCGCGAGCACGACGTGCTACTGGAGTCCTTCCGGCCGGGGGTGCTGGAACGGCTCGGGGTGGGCTACGAGCGGCTGCGCGAGGAGAATCCGGGGCTCGTGTACTGCGCCATCACCGGATACGGGCAGGACGGGCCCTATCGGGATCGTCCGGGCCACGACCTGAACTTCCTGGGGCTGATCGGCGTCCTGGGGTTGACCGGTGAGCTCGACGGCCCGCCGGTGCAGTCCGCGGGTCAGATCGCCGACGTGGGCGGCGGCGCACTGATGGCCGCGTTCGGGATCCTGGCGGCGCTGCGCGAGCGCGACCGTTTTGGCGCCGGTCAGCTCGTCGACGTCTCGATGACCGACGGGGCGCTGTCGTGGCTGGCGATGGTCGCCGCCCGCTACTTCGCCGAGGGAGCAGTACCGCGCCGGGGGGAGCTCGAGCTGGCCGGATCGCTCATCTGCTACCGGGCATACGCGTGCCGCGACGGTTGGGTCACCCTCGGCGCGCTGGAGCCCAAGTTCTGGCAGGCATGGTGCCGGGGAGTGGGGCGCGAGGACCTGATCGAGCAGCAGTTCGCGCCGCCGGGGTCGCAGACCCACGAGGAGGTGCAAAGCGTGTTCCTCCGGCGCACCCGTGAGGAGTGGCAAGCCTTCGCCGCCGAGCACGACTGCTGCCTGGAGCCCGTCCTCGAGCTCGACGAGGCGCTGGAGTCAGACCTCGTGCGGGCGCGTGAGATGGTGGTGGAGCTCGAACAGCCCGGCGCCGGCCCTGTCCGCCAGCTGGGGATTCCCGTCAAGCTCGGTCGCACGCCCGGGCGGGTCCGCGCTCCGGGGCCGGCCCTCGGCGAGCACACCGAAGAAGTGCTGCGGGGCATCGGCTACTCAGACGAGGACGTCGCGGCGCTCAAGCAGGCAGGTGCGGTGGCCGGTCGGGCAAGCTCGCCGACCAGGTGATCGCCAAGGGCGCCGAGCCGCTGCCACGGCGGATCGCGGCGTGTTTGGCTCGCGCAGCATAGGAGAGGCTACGCGTCCGGGCGACCACATTCGGGAGGCTTGTTGATGCCGTTCAGGAGGTTGTTCAAAGAGGACAAGTGGATGGAGAAGCAGTGGACGGTGCCACTCGATGGCATGGAGCACCGGGTCGAGCTTCATTGGACCTACTGGGGCGGCGTCCGCGAGGTGGTGGTGGACGGGCGGGTGGTCGCCCGAAGCAGCAAGCTGTTTCGGGCGCACTGGGAGCAGAGCTTCGACTTGGACGGTCACCGCGCGCTAGTGACAACCAAATCGTCGCGGCGGATGTCGGGGCGGTTCATGATTGACCTGACCGTGGACGGCTCTCCCGTGAGGTCGACGTCGGCGGTCTCCCGCTGGGAGGCTGCGGCGGGCGCCTGGTAGGCGCGTCCGGCGCTCGCCAGCCCGCAAGCCGCGGGCACCCAGGAGCTATCCTTGCGTCTCAGACGTTGACTGACTGGTCAATCCGTCGGCGTCGAGGGGAGATTCTCTTGCGGGCGGCCGCGGTCCAGCTCAATGCCACTGAGGATTCGGCGCGCAATTTGCGTACCGCCGATCGCCTCACCCGCGAGGCGGCTGCGCAGGGTGCGGAGCTCGTGGTGCTGCCGGAGAAGTGGAGCATGCTCGGCCGAGCGGAGACTATGGCCGGCGGGGCTCAGCCTCTTGACGGGGCGGCCGTCAGCTGGGCGCGTGAAACCGCGCGCGAGCTTGGGGTGGACCTGGTGGCGGGCTCGATCCTCGAGCACGCACCCGACCACGACAAGCACTTCAACACCAGCGTGCACGTCGACCGCGAGGGGGAGGTCCGCGCCGCCTACCGCAAGATCCACCTGTTCGACGTCGAGATCGACGGGCACGCCTACCGCGAATCCGATGTCGAGGAGCCCGGCGAGGACATCGTCGTCTCGGA
>JBBSIW010000413.1:0-2121 GCA_038231895.1 Solirubrobacterales bacterium
GGTCGGCCTGGGCCGGGACATGCGCTCCAGTGCCCCCGAGCTGACCGAGCGATACTGCGCAGGCCTCGTCGCCGAGGGCGCGACCGTGCTCGACGCGGGACAGGTGGGCACGGAGATGCTCTATTGGCTGGTCGGTTCGCGTGAGCTCGACGGCGGGCTGATGTGCACCGCCTCGCACAACCCGCCTGAGTACACCGGAGCCAAGCTGGTCAAGGCGGGCGCCATCCCGCTGTCGGGCGACGCCGGCATCCAGGACATCCGCCGGACGATCGACGACGGCATGGGCGACGCACCCGGGGGCGGGTCGGTGGAGGAGCTCGAGATCTACGAGGAGTTTCAGGCCGATGCGCTGAAGTTCATCGATCCCGGAGCGGTCAAGCCCCTCCCCCTCGTGGTCGACGGCAGCAACGGCATGGCCGGGCCCATGGTCGGTCCGCTGCTGGATCGGCTCGGCCTTGACCCGGTGACCACCTACTGGGAGCCCAACGGCGACTTCCCCGGCCACGGGCCGAACCCGCTGCTGCCCGAGAACCAGCAGTTCATCATCGACAAGCTCAAGGCCGAGGGGGCGCACCTGGGCATCACCTGGGACGGGGACGCGGATCGCTGCTTCTTCATCGACGAGCACGGTGGGTTCGTGGACGGTGACTTCCTCACCGCGCTCATGGCCGAGTCGATCCTGGAGAAGCAACCGGGCGCGACCATCCTCTACGACGTGCGCGCCAGCCGCGCCGTCGCCGACGTGGTTGAGGCAGCGGGAGGCACGGCACTGGTCAACCGCGTCGGACACGCCTTCTTCAAGACACGCATGCGAGACGAGGGCGGAGCGTTCGGCGGCGAGGTGTCGGGGCACTACTACTTCCACGACTTCTACAACGCCGACTCGGGGACGATCCCCGCGCTGTTGATCCTCGAGCGCCTGTCGGTGGAGGGCAAGACGATGGGTGAGCTGCTCGAGCCCCTGCGCTCGAAGTACTTCATCTCCGGTGAGATCAACTCCGAGGTCGAGGACCAGGAGGCCAAGATGGAAGAGATCGCGGACGCATTCTCAGACGCGGAGCAGACGCGGCTGGACGGCATCTCCATCGACTACGACGATTGGCACTTCAACGTGCGTCCGTCGAATACCGAGCCGCTGCTGCGGCTGTGCCTGGAGTCGCTGGTTTCGCGCGAGGACATGGAGCGCCGCCGCGACGAGGTACTCGCGCTGATCCGATCGTGAGCGACCAGCCCCAGGACGGAGCCGCCGCCTGGGAGCGGGCTGCCGCCGAGGGCATTCATCGCCTTTCCATCCCCACGCCGTTCGCGGTTGGACGCGTCAACGCGTACCTGATCGAGGACTCGCCGCTGACGCTCGTGGACTCGGGGCCTAATTCCGGTAAGGCACTCGACGAGCTCGAGCAGGCTCTTGCCGCGCGCGGCCATGCCATCGAGGACCTCGAGCTGCTGGTGGTCACCCATCAGCACATGGACCATCTGGGCCTGCTGGACATCCTGGCGAGCCGCTCGGGCGCGGAGGTGGCGGCACTCGACCTCCTCGCGCCCTACCTCGAGTCCTACGCCGAGCGGGCGGATAAAGAGGACGACTTCGCGGCGGCGCTGATGCTCGGGCACGGCGTTCCACCGGACACGGTGCGGGTCCTGCGTGCGGTCTCGAGCGCCTTCAGAGGGTGGGGATCGAGCGCGCACGTGGACCGCCGCCTGCGCCCGGGTGAGCGGCTCCAGCTCGAGGGTCGAGCCCTCGAGGTCCTCCATCGCCCGGGTCACTCCCCGACGGACACCGTGTTCTGGGATGCCGACCGAGGCATGCTCCTGGTCGCGGACCACCTGCTGGACCACGTGTCGTCAAACCCGCTGATCTCGCTGCCGCCCGGTGCCGAGACGGCGCCGGTCTCGGGACCACAGCGCCCGCAGGCGCTGGTCGCCTACCTGCAATCGCTGCGAGCCACCCGCGAGCTGCCGGCGACCCTGGTGCTGCCGGGCCACGGTGAGCCGATCGAGGCCCACGCGGCGCTGATCGACGAGCGATTGCGCCTGCACGATCGGCGGGCCCGCAAGATCCTCGGGCTCGCGCGCCAGCGACCGCGGACTGCGTATGAGATCGCGCAGGAGATGTGGGGA
>JBBSIW010000414.1:0-2105 GCA_038231895.1 Solirubrobacterales bacterium
ACCACGCGCTCGGAGGCTTCGATGTCCCCGCGCTCGGCGAGTCGGGCGAGGACCGCGGTCGTCACGCCCCCCGCGGTCTCGGTGAAGATGCCGGTGGTCTCGGCCAGCAGGCGGACGCCCTCGCGGATCTCCTCGTCGCTGACCGCGTCGATGCTGCCGCCGGTCTTGTGAGCGAGCTCCAGCGCGTAGGGCCCGTCGGCAGGGTTGCCGATGGCCAGGGACTTGGCGATCGTGTCGGGTCGTCGCACGGGCTTGCACGTCTGCGCACCATCCGCGAACGCCTGTGCCACGGGGGAGCAGCCTTGGGCTTGCGCGCCGTTGAAGGTCGGGATCGCCCCGTCGATCAGGCCGAGCTCGATCCACTCCTCGAAGCCGCGGGCGATCTTTGTGAACAATGAGCCGGAGGCGACCGGGCAGACGACCCGGTCGGGCAGCTCCCAACCCAGCTGCTCGGCCACCTCGAAGGCGATGGTCTTCGACCCCTCGGCGTAGTAGGGCCGCAGGTTGACGTTCACGAACGCCCACTCGTGCTCGCCGGCCAGCTCCGTGCAGAGCCGATTGACGTCGTCATAGGACCCTCGGACCGCGACGAGCCGAGTCCCGTAGACGCCCGTGGCAAGGATCTTCTGCTCCTCGAGGTCGGCCGGGACCAGCACGTAGGAGTCCAGGCCCGCCGCGGCGGCATGGGCGGCCACGGCGTTGGCCAGGTTGCCGGTGGAGGCGCAGGCAACGACCTCGTAGCCGAGCTCCTGGGCGCGCGCGAGCGCCACGGAGACGACCCGGTCCTTGAAGGAGTGGGTCGGATTGGCCGTGTCGTTCTTGACCCATACCTCGTCGAGGCCGAGTCGCTCTGCCAGGCGCTCGGCCCGCACCAGCGGCGTGCAGCCGGTGGGCAGGGCGTTGCGCGGCGGCGTGGTCAGGGGCAGGAAGTCGCCATAGCGCCAGATGGTCTGCGGGCCGGCCTGAATGCGCCGGCGCAGCGCCTCGACGTCCAACGCCTCCTCACGCGAGTAGGCGACCTCGAGCGGACCGAAGCAACGCTCGCACACGTAGCGAGCCTCGAGGGGATATTCGGTTGCACATTCCCTGCATTTGAGCGCATCTACGGCCATAAAAAACCTCCACCCTTGATGTGAGCAGAGGTTCCAGAAGGCTCTGTTCACATCTCCCAGGCTTATCGTTGGAGCCTGCAGGAATTGGCACCCTGCCGCCGCTGACGACGGAATGGTTGCCGGGGTTTCGTAGGGCCAGTCCCTCCACCCCTCTGGATGCGTACGGCTATGTGCCCAGAAGTATACCCAGGATCCGGCGAAGGTAACGCCCTTGGAGGAGGGCTCGCGCGCCCGGCGGTCCCCCGCGCGCAGGTACAATCGATCTCAGGGCGAATCCGATGCACGACGACGACGACGACCCGCGAAGTCCCGATGCCGAGCCTACCCAAGCCCCGCTTTGGCCGATTGGCGCGTACCCGCGGCGACGTCGTCACGCCTGCCACCGAGCCTGAGACCCCGTCGTTCGAGGTCATCGAGTCCCACGGCCTGCGCTGGATCAACATCGAGCGCCCGCGCCAGCTCGAGCGCGCCTGGCTGGAGGAGCACTTCGACTTCCACCCGCTCGCTTACGAGGACGTCTTCTCGCGCAACCAGCGGGCGAAGATCGACGAGTACGACACCTATCTGTTCATCGTCCTGCACTTCCCGCGCTTCGACAAGCACGTGGGGCGCCTGAACGCCGCGGAGCTGGATCTGTTCGTCGGACCCGACTACGTGATCACCCTGCCCAACGAGGAGCTCCAGCCGGTGGAGTACCTGTTCGAGCGCTGCCGGACCAACGCGGAGCTGCGCGAGCAGTACTTCTCCCAGGGCGCCGGCTACCTCCTCTACAAGATCGTCGACTACTCGGTCGACGCCAGCTTCCCCATGCTGCGCAAGATGGGCAACAAGCTCGAGCGCCTCGAGGCGGACATCTTCGCGGGCCGGTCCAAGGAGATCGTTCGCGACCTCTCAAACGTCAAGCAGGAGATCATCAACTTCCGCAAGATCGTTCGACCCCAGCGGGCGGTGATCGGCGATCTCGAGCGCACCAAGCAGCGCTACATCGCCTCG
>JBBSIW010000415.1:0-2101 GCA_038231895.1 Solirubrobacterales bacterium
CGCCGCACGTAGTGGCGCTCGTCCCATGCGCGCAGCTCTCGCTGGGCGGCGCCGGGGTCGCCGGTGAGCCGGGCGGCCGTCGTCTCCGCAGCACCCAGCGGGGCTTGCGGAAACGCGAGGCGCCCGAGCAGGTGATCCCAATCGGCGTGGGTGCACAGCAGCCCCGCCACCGCAAAGTTCGCCTGCTCGAGTACGGCGGGGAGCAGCTCGAGCTCGTCGGGCAGCACCGGCGAGTCGATGACGAAGGCTTCCGAGCCGGACCGAACGGCGGTACAAGTGGTCTGCCAGATTCGGCTGGTCACGACGACCACGTCCTCGTGGACGCCGACCGCGTGCACGGAGGCTCAGACGGCCTTGAGGAGCTTCGCTGCTTCGCGGAGGTTGGGCACCTGCGCGGTGGGGGCTTTCTGCCCGGACTCGAGCTCCTGCTTGTGCCGGTTGACCCAGATCACCGGGATCCGCGCCTTCAGGCACGGCTCGACGTCGTAGTAGTAGCTGGCGCCGATATGCACCCACCCCTTCTTGACCCCGATGCGCCGGGCGCCCTCCTTGAAGTGAGCGGGGTCGGGCTTGTAGGAGCGCACCTGCTGGGCCGTGACCACCAGGTCGAAGTCGGTGCGAAAGTGGCGTCGGGTCTGGCCGAGCAGCTTGTCGTCCACGTTGGAGATCAGCCCGATGTTGTACTCCTTGGCAAAGCGGTCCAGCTGGGCGTTTGCCTCCTTGAAGGGCTTCCAGCGCTGAACGGAGTCGGGCAGGAAGCCCGAGCGGGAGGGCTCGAGCGGCCATCCGAGCTCCTTGGAGATGCGCACCGCGGTACGCCGCAGGACCTCAGCGTAGAGCTCGTAGGAGCCGGCCTGGATCTCCTGTTGGATGGAGAGGAAGAGCGGCACGAGCTGGCCGGCCTCGATCGTGAAGCCATCGCGCTCGGCCTCCTTGGTGAAGGCCTCGATCGCCCCCCCCTCCCAGTCGATGAGGGTCCCGTATACGTCAAACGTCACCCACTTGATGTCCTTTGGCAGGGCCATGATCGCGGCGCCATTATGCACCGCCGGAGCAGACGGCGGGATTGCGGCACCGGCTTTCGGCGCTCCACCGGTTAGCATCCGGCCGCGGCATGGACCTGCTCGAATACCAGGGCAAGATGCTTTTGGCCCGTCATGGGGTCCCGGTGTCGCCTGGCCGGCCGGCTCAAGCCGCCTCACAGGCGGTGGAAGCCGGCGAGGAGCTGGGCTATCCAGTCGTCGTAAAGGCCCAGGTGCACGCCGGTGGCCGTGGCAAGGCCGGGGGGATCAAGATCGCCGAGAACCGTGACGAGGTGGAGCGTCACGCCCACGACATCCTGGGCATGGAGATCGGTGGCCATACCGTTCGTGAGCTGTGGGTGGAGGAGGCGTCGGACATCGACGCGGAGTACTACGCCTCGATCGTCTTCGACCGCTCGGCAAAGGCCCCTCTCGTCATGCTCTCCACCAAAGGGGGAGTGGACATCGAGGAGGTCGCCGACGAGGACCCCGACGCGATCGCGCGGCTGCACATCGACCCTCTGCTGGGCTTTCAGGACTTCCATGCCCGCAGGCTGGCGTTCGCCGCCGCCGTGGACGCAGACGTCGTCCGTCCCGTCGGCGCGCTCCTGGCCAGGCTCTACGACGCGTTCATCGCCGAGGAGGCGATGCTGGTCGAGGTTAATCCGATGATCGTCACACCAGACCGTGAGGTGCGGGCGCTCGACGCCAAGGTGACCCTCGACGAGAACGCGCTGTTCCGGCACCCCGACAACGCCGAGCTCCGCGACACCGGGGAGCAGGATGCCCAGGAGAAGATGGCCAGCGAGCGCGGCGTCACCTACGTCAAGCTCGAGGGCAACGTCGGCATCCTCGGCAACGGAGCGGGTCTCGTGATGTCCACGCTCGACGTCGTCGCCCAAGCCGGGGGAAGCCCGGCGAACTTCCTCGACGCGGGGGGAGGCTCGAAGGCCGAGGCGATCGTCGTGGCGGTCGAGATCATCCTGTCCAACCCCAAGGTCACGGCGGTCCTGTTCAACATCTTCGGTGGCATCACCCGCTGCGACGAGGTCGCCCGCGGCCTGATCGAGGCGTTCTCC
>JBBSIW010000416.1:0-2067 GCA_038231895.1 Solirubrobacterales bacterium
CGAGATACGCGACGCCGAGCTCGATTTCCGCACCGGCAAGCTCTCCGAGGCGGACTACCGCGCGCTCGACGCGGAGCTGCGGGGGGAGGCGGTGGAGATCCTGCATGCGTTCGATGACGCCGACACGCCGGATCAGGGCAGTGGCCATACCACCTCGTAGCGCAGAACGGCGGGCCGGCTCAGCAGGCCGAACTCGGCCTCGAGCGCGGGGATCTGGCTGCGGTAGGCGAGCATGGCCGCGAGCTTGCGCTCGTAGGCTCCGTCGTCGAGTCGGTGCACCCGCGCCCGGAGTTCCTCGAAGGGGATGCCGGTGGCGCTCATATGGTGCCGCCAGAACGCATCGGGCTCAAGGTCGGAGGGTCCGCTCGCGCCGGAGACCCACCGCGGCCACCCGTACCGCGAGGCGTGAGGTACGTCCGCGTACAGGGCGACTGGGGTCCCTCGCTCGCGCAGCACCAGCGCGGCTGCTCGCACCACCTCATGGGTGCGGTGCCCGTCGAGCGCCGCGGGGGCCAGGAGCTGGGCGCCGGGGGGGAGTTGAGCGCCGAGGTCCTCGACCAGCGGCCCGAGCGCCGGCGCCTCGTCGCGGTACTGCCCCTCCAGGAGATCGAGGTCCACGGCCGGCCGTCCGGCCAGTGCGAGCGCCTCGCGATCCTCGTCGCGTCGCTCGCCCATGCGCACCGAGGAGTCAGCGGCGCCCGTCAGGCGGTCCCACCAGCAATCACCCGCGTGGTCGGGATCGGGGACGCCGGCGAACACGTTGATCACGGTCACCTCCTCAGGGCCCGTGAGCACGTGCCAGAGCGAGAGCACGGCGTCATCGAGGTGAGGCGAGAGGAGGATGATCGCTGTCAAGCGCCTAGTACGATGGGCGGGCGATGGAGCTGATCCTCTCAATCTTCCAGGTGTTCCTTTCGATAGTCCTGATCTTCCTGATCCTCATGCACTCGGGCAAGGACGCGGGGCTCTCCGGCGCGTTCGGGGTGGGCAGCGGCGCGGGCCCGCTCGGCGGCGGGTCGCTGGTCGAGCGCAACCTCAATCGCTGGACCATCGGGTTCGCCGTGGTCTTTGCGGTCAACACGGTCATCCTGCTCAAGATCGGCTGAGCGGGGCCGGGCCCGCGGGCTCAGGCTCAGCCCCCGGTCACACGCAGCGAGCCGACTCTGATCGCCGGGCACACCACGCCGGTGGCGAACCGGCGACCGTAGAGCTCGCCCTCGGTTACCAGTCGTGACCGCGAAGCGAGCGCCTCCGTGCGCTCGAGCAGCCCGAGGATCGAGTCGGTGACGCGCACGTCGCGCAGCGGGCGCGTGATCTCGCCGTCCTCGATCAGGAACGTGCCGTCGCGGGTCACCCCGGTGACCAGCGTCTCGCGCTCGCGCACCGGGTTGAGGTACCACAGCCTGGTCACGTAGATGCCTCGCTCGATCGGCGCAGCCAGCTCGTGCACGTCGGCGCCACCGCCGCCGATGAGGACCAGATTGCGGGGGAGTGGTCCTTCGGCGGCGCCGCCGGGGGCGATGGCGTGGGCGGTGGAGCGCGCTCCGCGACCGGCGATCGACGCCGAACGGGTGTCGTGGACCACGCCGTGGGCGACACCGTCCTGAATCAGGGGCAGCGGCGCCTTGGGAACGCCCTCGGCGTCGAAGGCTCGCGGCAGCGTGCCGGGATAGGCGGGGGAGTCGGCCAGGTTGATCGCCGCCGCCGCCACCCGCGTGCCCAGGCGGCCCGAGAGGGCGCTGCGCCCCTCGGCGTGTGCGAGCCCGTTGAAGGCCAGTGCACCCAAGAGCTCGAGCAGGCTCCCCACCGCGTCGGCGTCGAGGACCGCGGGGTACTCGCCCGGAGGCAGCTCGGCAGCCTCGCCGGGCACGACCTTGTCCGCAGCGCCTCGCGCCGTTGCGGCGGGGTCGAGGTCGCCGGCCGACGTCGAGGCGTGTGCGGCGAACCCGCTGCGCTGCGCGTCGTCGCGGCAGAGCACCTTGAGGTAGGCGTCGGTGGCGGCGTCCGAGACCCGAATGCCGGTGCTGGAGGCGATCGCCGTGCGCACGGCCCCGGCCGTCCAGATGC
>JBBSIW010000417.1:0-2057 GCA_038231895.1 Solirubrobacterales bacterium
CGCGGACGCGCGACTCGGGCAGCTCGGTGACGCTCGTCTTCACAGCGGAGGCCATGCCGGCGCAACGATACCGTTCGCGTTGATGCCCGCCCGACCGACGCCTCCACCTCTTGCCGCCCGCGCCGCCGCCCGCTTGGTCACGGGCCCCGCGGCGTTCCTGCTTGCCGGCGTGATCGACTGGGTGGTGCTGTTGAGCCGCTACCTCTACGCGCGCGGGCAGGGCCGGCGGTCCGATTGGTACCTGGAGTGAGCGGGTACCCTCCGAGCATGGTGCCCAAGCCGACAGCCGAGACTCCCGGGCCGCCGCAGCCCCCGCCGGACCCGGCCCCTCCGTCTCCGCCGCCAGGCCCGGGCCCTCCGGTGCCCGGCCCCGACCCGGCCCCTCCCACTCCGGGTCCGCAGCCGGGTCCGCCGCCGGCTCCCGGACCGAACCCTCGTCCGATCTGACCCACGCACGCGACGCAGACCTCGGTGGGTAGCATGCTGCCGCCGCCACGCGAACCGAGGAGTGACATGCCAGACGTCGAGTTCCCCGCCAATGGCTCCACCGCCGCCGGCTACCTCGCTGCTCCGCAGGCCAGCCGCGGGATCCCCGTCGTCGTGCTCCAGGAGTGGTGGGGCCTCGAGGACCACATCAAGGGAGTTGTCGACCGCCTTGCCGGCGAGGGGTTCCTCGCCCTCGCCCCCGATCTCTTCCACGGCGAGACGACCGACCAGCCCGACGAGGCCGAGCAGAAGATGATGGCCCTCTCCATGGACGAGGCCGAGAAGGAGATGACCGGCGCGGTGGACTACCTCGCCGCCCACGAGCAGGCCGAAGGCGGGCGGGTGGGCGCCGTGGGCTTCTGCCTGGGCGGCGGTCTGGCGATCTGGGCGGCGAGCGTGAACCCCAAGGTCGGCGCCGCCGTCAGCTACTACTACGTGATGCCCCACGGCAAGCCGGACTTCTCGAACATCCAGGCGCCGGTACTGGGCCACTTCGGCACCGGCGACGACTTCGTGAGCGTCGAGGATGCCAAGCAGCTCCAGAGCGAGCTCCAGGAAGCGGGCGTCGACGCCGACTTCGAGTTTCACGAGGGCGCCGGGCACGCCTTCTTCAACGACACCGACCGCCTGGGGACCTACCACCCCGAGCACGCCGAGCGCTCGTGGAAGCTCACGACGGACTTCCTGCGCAAGCACCTGGCCTAACTCGCAGCTCGCAGCGCGACCTCCAGCTCGAAACGCACGTCCGGATCCTCGAGGGCGTCCCCGAAGAGCTCCCGCAGCCGAGTGAGCCGGTAGCGCACGGTCTGCGAATGCACGTCGAGCTCGTGCGCAGCGGCTCCGACGTTGCCATCCGCACGCAGCCAGGCCAGCAGCGTCGCCCGCAGGCGACGCTGCGACGCCTCGGTCTCGTCTTGCAGCGCCCGGAGGCGGTCGCGGGCCATCTCCTCCACGAGCGAGGCATCGGCGCGACAGAGCAACGCGATGCGGTGCTCTGAGCCGACCAGCATCTCGGCGACCGAGCGCTCCTCGGCCAGGCTCAGCGCCGCCCGAGCGCGATCGAAGGAGCGCACCGCCTCGGCCGGCGCCACCACCGACCCCATCCCCGCGGGAGCCCCGTGAAACGCGCGCGCCAGCTCCGCGCCGCGGCCGGGTCCGGCGGGGTCCGGGATGACCGCGCACATCAGTCCTTCGACCGGGCCGGCGATCGACGCCACGGGAAGCCGCGGAGCCGGGCGGTGCCCACCCTCACCTCGCCAGACCACGATGGCAAGCTCCTGGGGCACCCGCCAGTGCGCGTCCCCGACGGCCGTCGCCAGCACCTCGTCTGCCGGCGGGGGGCTGCGCACCAGCAGCTCCACGACCGCCGCGCGGCGGCGGTCGGTCTCCCCTGCGCGCGCGGCCTGCTCCCCGGCGAAGCCCTCGGCCGACTCCGCCGAGAGCTCGTCGATGTAGGCGAAGATCGACTCGGCGAGGAGCACCAGGGTCTCGGGTGCCAGCCCGGCGGCCAGTCCCACCGCCGCCAGCCGGCGCCAGGCGATCCGGGCGCCGACGCGGTAGGCGCCGAGCAG
>JBBSIW010000418.1:0-2055 GCA_038231895.1 Solirubrobacterales bacterium
ATGCGTCAGCTCCCAGCATTGGTCGTCGCCGTGATCGCGCTCGTCGCAGCGGTCAGCGTGAGTGCACTGGCACGCACGGGCTCCCCGGCCGCCAAGGGCGCAGCGGCGGTTACCGGCGGGGAGATAGTCAACGGCTCGATCAAGAGCGTCGACATCGCCGACGGCGCGGTCCGCGGAGGAAACATCGCCAGCTCGACGATCGGCATCGGGAACATCAGCGGTTCGGCGGTGGCGAAGCTGCGCGGACAGCGAGGCCCCCAGGGACCGCGGGGCGCGCGAGGCGTGGCGGGGTCCGCGAGGCGGTGACGCCGCCGACACCGTCCAGTACACCACCGTCCAGTACACCACGACCAGCGTGAGCGTGCCTCCCGGCTGGATCGGCGTCGGGCAAGGTCAGCTGCCCCGGCGGCCGGCTGCCCATCGGCGGAGGCGGGCGCGACACCTCGGGACGCTTGTTGCTCAACAGCTCGGCCCCCCAACTTGGGAAGCGAAGCGGCGCCTGGCTGGTCACCGCGAACAACAGCGACCCCGCCGCCGCGCACACGTTGACCGTCTACGCGGCTGCCTGCGCGCCCAGCGCAGCTGAGCGCTCAGCCCCGAGGGTGAGCGCCTCTACACTGCGCTCGTGCCGCTGGTCCCCACAGTCATCCAGAGCAATGCGCGCGGTGATCGCGAGTACGACATCTACTCGCGGCTGCTCAACGACCGCATCATCTTCCTGGGCACCGCCGTGGACGACCAGGTCTCCAATCTCATCGTCGCGCAGCTGCTGCACCTCGAGTCCGAAGATCCAGACAAGGACATCGCCATCTACATCAACTCCCCGGGGGGAGACGTCTACTCGGGCCTCGCGGTGTACGACACGATGCAGTTCATCAAGCCCGACGTGACGACGATCTGCTTCGGAGTGGCGATGTCCATGGGATCGCTGCTGCTGACCGGCGGGACCCCGGGCAAGCGTCTGGCCCTTCCCAACAGCCGCATCCTCATCCACCAGCCGTCATCCGGCTTCGAGGGCCAAGCCACCGACATCGAGATCCATGCCCGCGAGGTCCTGGCGATTCGTGAGCGCATCGACCAGATCTACGCGCAGCACACCGGCA
The DNA here is from genome assembly GCA_038231895.1 of Solirubrobacterales bacterium. GTDB lineage: Bacteria > Actinomycetota > Thermoleophilia > Solirubrobacterales > Solirubrobacteraceae > JALYZC01. Next base: position 1,104 of record JBBSIW010000418.1, read on the forward strand.
AGCCGCTCGAGCAGGTCCACGTCGACATGGAGCGCGACCGCTTCTTCGGGGCCGACGAGGCCGCCTCCTACGGCCTCATCGACCGGGTCATCGCGCGCCACTGACGACCCGCCCCGCGGGCCGGGGAGCGGACGCGGTCAGGCGGTCACCACGGCGTGCTCGATGGCGCCGAGCGCCTCGATCTCGATCCGCACCGTGTCGCCGGCCTCCAGGAACTGCGGTGGATCGAGCGCCATGCCCACGCCGGAGGGCGTCCCGGTGAGGATGAGATCGCCCGCTTCAAGCGTGTGCGTCTCGGCGAGGAAGTCGATCAGCTCGTCGATGCCGAAGATCAGCTCCGACGTCCGCGCGTCCTGGCGCAGCTCGCCGTTCACCCAGGTGCGCAGGCGCAGGTCGTGCGGGTCGAGGACCTCGTCGACCGTCGTGATCCAGGGGCCCCAGGGGCAGAAGGTGTCGGCTCCCTTGGCCCGCGTCCATTGCGGTTCGCGCTTCTGCAGGTCGCGGGCGCTCACGTCATCGGCCACCGCGAAGCCCGCGGCCCGGCCGTCGCCACCGATCACCACCGCGAGCTCGCCCTCGTAGTCGAGGCGCCGTACGACCGCAGGGCGGCGGACCGGGCCGGCGGGCGGCGCGACGGAGCCGGGTACCTTTGTGAACACGATGGGCCGCTCGGGCCTCTCCCCGCCGGTCTCGTCGGCGTGAGCGGCATAGTTGAGGCCGATGCCGTAAATCGCGCGAGGATCGGGCACCGGTGCCAGCAGGTTCACGGCGTGCAGCGGCCAGCGATCGCCGCCCGCGGCCAAGAGCTCGTTTGCGGCCAAGCGATCCCGCACGGAGAGCCGGTCGTCGAACGCGATCACCTCTTCGCCGCGCACCTCGCCGGTGCGGGGCGAAGAGGACCCGGGTGCCGTGAACGTGGTCAGCTTCACGCGAGAGACCGTAACGGTCCTGC
>JBBSIW010000419.1:0-2039 GCA_038231895.1 Solirubrobacterales bacterium
CGATCCGCAGCGTCCACCCTCCGGCCGCGCTCACCGCCAGCCGGGTGCTCCCGGTCTGGGTGGCAAACGCGGTCCCGCTGCCGGGACACGCCGCGTCGATCAACGCGGCCGCTCGCCCCACGACCCGCACGGCCAGCCGACCGCTCCGGCACGTCCACCTCGCCCGCCACTGCGACGCGGACCGATCCACGGTGAAGCCTCGAGTCGTGGCGCCTGCCGAGCCCCGCAGCCGATCGAGACCCTGCCACCAGGGTTGCGAGCGGAGAACCGTGCGCTGCCTCGCCCCACCCCCCCCGACGGGAGAGAACGCGCTCACGGCGATCGCCCTCGGCTTCGGGGTGGCCGAGCCCAGCAGGCTGTCCCGAACGCCGAAGAGATTGGCGCCGACGACGGCGCCGGCACAGATCACCAACAGTCCGAGTGCTGCGACTCCACGTCCCACCAAGGGCGAGCGCGACCTCGACGAGCTCCCGCTTTCACCCATCGCAGCATGAGTTTACGGCTCGTTCCGTTACTGCGAGCGCTGAGGCCGGGCCGAGTATGGTCGCGTCATGCGCCGCGACCCAGCCGTCGACACCAGAAGTGCGCGGGCCGCCGCGGGCATGTCGCTGCTGGGTGCATGGACGATCGCCGTGCCCTATCTCGGGCGCGCGCTCGGACTCGAGGTGAACGTCGCCTCCAGGCTCGAGATCGTAGATCACGTGGTGCCTGGCGCGGTGGTGTCGCTCGCCGCGGGTTGCCTGTTCGCGCTTGAGCGCCGGCGCGCGATCGCAGGCGGATGGCCGGCGATCGTGGGCGGGGGCGTGTGCTTCCTCGCGGGCTTCTGGGTGCTCGCCACGCACGTCCCGCTGCTCGCCGACGCGGCACGCGGACGCGCCCGCTGGCCGGCAGCCCTGTGGCACTCGAGCACCGCGGTTCCGATTGTGGCGGGCTCGCTGTGGTACGCGCTGCGACCGCCCGTGGCGCGAGCATCAGGATGAGCTCCTCGAAACGGATTGCCGGCCTGACTCCGAGGCCTCGCCCGTGTGTAGCTTTCGAACGGTGAGACGGTCTCTTGTGCGGGCGCTCCTGCTGCGGGCTCCGGCGGCGATCGGTGTTCCGGCCACCGCTGCCGGGGATCAGGCCCCGCAGACCCCCTCTGCGCCCTCACGGATCGCGGCCCGCATGCAGGACCCGCGCTCTGCCACCGGCGCTGCCGCTTCAACGTGAAGGCAGTGGGCACCAAGATCAGGCGCACGATCACCCGCCGGCGCGCCCGCACCAGCTACCACTACACGATCACCGCCCTCGACAACGTAACCGGCAAGCCAGGCCCACGATCGGCGATGATCAAGGCGGGAACACACTCGATTCCCGCGCACAAGGCGGTCCGATGAAGCTGGCGGTGGTCGGCAAGGGCGGCGTGGGCAAGACCTCGATCTCCGGGACGCTGGCGCGGCTGCTCGCTCGCCGGGGGCATCCGGTGCTCGCGATCGACGGCGACCCGAACCCCAACCTGGCGCTCGCACTCGGCGTGTCGCCAGCGCTGATGGCCGAGATGCCCGGACTGCCGCCCGGCCTCGCGGAGCACACGCCCGCAGGCTACAGGTTGACCAGGACGCTCGAGCAGGTGTGCTCGCGGTACTCGCTCGAGGCGCCGGACGGCGTGAAGCTGCTGGCGATGCGGCCGGAGCAGAAGGCCGGAACGGGGTGACTGGGCATGCAGCACGCCGCCGTGCGCGGCCTGGTCGAGATCGCGGCCGTAACCGCGGGGGAGGTGTGCCTGCTGGACCTCGAAGCTTCGCTCGAGCACTTTGCCCAGAGCAAGGCGCTGAACGCCGACACGATGCTCGTCGTCGTCGAGCCCACGTTCAAGTCGCTTGAGACCGGACGGCGGATGATCGGCTTGGCCAGGCAGCTCGACCCCGAGCGCCTGCTGCTGGTGGCCAACAAGGTGCGCGACGCAGGTGGGCGGGACGCCGTCAACCGGCTGGCTGCCGAGCAGGGCGTCGAGGTTGGCGGAGCGGTCCCCCACGACGGGCGGCTGCTCGAGGCCGACC
>JBBSIW010000420.1:0-2034 GCA_038231895.1 Solirubrobacterales bacterium
CCGCCGAAGGGCACCTTCACGCGGATCATCTGCACGTCGGCCTGGCGCTGTCCATAGACGCCCTGCTTGAGGCGGAAGCCGATGAACTCCACCTCGGGTGTCTCACCGCGCAGGAACTTGGCGGCCTCGGTGTCGAAGTCGTCGAACTCGCGCTCGATGATCGGGATCACGTGCCCGGGGACGTTGTCGTAGACCTCCGGGTTCTCGAGTGAGCCCTTGCGGCCCTTCTGCTGCTTCTCGTGCACCTGGCTCTGGACCGAGGCTGGCTCCATGATCTGCTCGGCTCCTTTGCCGTGGGCGGAAGCCTCGCAATGTAGCAAAAGGCGATTGTCTTTCAGATGTTTAGGCCCAGTGGTTGGCGGCGCCCCATGACGAGGATGCGTCGGGTGCGCGGTTGATGCCCTCACGCAGCGCAGCGCGCCGCCATGGCTCGATCCGCGCGGGCGGTGCGGGAGGTGGCGCGGTGTCGCGCATGAAGCGCTCGAGCGCGGCCACCACGGCGGCCGCCTCTTCGGCCGAGGCGGTGGGCGCGACGATGCGCAGCTCCGGGCGTCGGTTGACCACGACCGGAGGGTATCGTCGCCGCCCGGTGCCCGAGCTGCCGATTCTCGACCACGACGCGGTGCTGACGGCTGTCGATCCGATCGTCGCAATCGACCGCGTACGTCGAGCCTTCGTCCGCCACCACGCCGGCGAGTGGGAGATGCCGCCCAAGGTCTACCTGCCCTCCCCGCCGTTCGGGGACTTCCGCGCCATGCCAGCCCGCGGCGACGGCATGGCCCTGCTCAAGTGGGTCACCTCGTTTCCCGGCAATCCGGCGCGCGGGCTACCCACCGTGACAGGCGTGATCTGCCTGTCGGATGCGGAGACCGGCGAGCCGCTCATGCTCCTCGACGCACGCTCCGTGACGGCGCTTCGCACCGGCGCCGCGGCCGCGGTGGCGACCCTGGCGCTGGCGCGCGAGGGGGCGCGTACGGTCGGCTTGGTCGGATGCGGGCTTCACGGCGCCTGGACCGGGCGCCTCCTGGTCGCAGCCGGTTACCTGGCGGGTGTGTGTGCAGACCCAAACGCCGCGGCGGTCGCAGGCGTAGCCGGGGAGCTCGGCTGGGAGGTCGGCTCCCTCGCAGACGCCCTGGCCTGCGACATCGTCTGCTGCGTGACCCCCGGCGCCGAGCCGATCCTCGACGCCGGCGACCTGCGGCCGGGGAGCCATCTCAACATGCTCGGCGCTGATGGGCCGGGGAAGGCCGAGGCCACGCTGGAAGCGGTGGCGGCCTGCGCCCTGTTCTGCGACGAGTGGGAGCAGGCCGCTCATGGCGGCGAGCTGATGGGCGCGGTCCAGGCCGGACTCGTCGCCCGCGATCGGGTCACCGAGCTGGGCGCCGTGCTCGCGGGCGACGCGCCGGGGCGCCCGGGCTCTGAGTCGGTGACGCTGTTTGACTCGACGGGCCTTGCCATCCAGGACCTGGCGGTGGCAGGCGCGGCATACGAGGGGTGGCGCGCGGGGGCGGTCGAGGCCCAGATGGCCCGGCTTTGATTTAAGTACCGCGTCGTACCCTCAGCCGGGTGGCCTCCACGCACCCACCACGGGGTTCACCCCACCGGGCCCTGCACGTGAGTGAGGCCAACGCCGCGCTGTTGAGCGTCCGCGGGCTCGTCAAGTCCTACGGCGAGGGCCGGAGCGCCAGAGTCATCCTCGACCGGCTCGACTTGGACGTGGCGCCCGGCGAGCTCGTGGCGATCACGGGCCGGTCGGGCTCGGGCAAGTCGTCGTTGATGAACCTGCTGGGCGGCCTCGACTGGCCCGATGGCGGGAAGGTCACGATCGACGGGCGGCCGCTGGTGGCCCGGGACGAGCGCGCCTCCGCGGCGTTGCGGCGCTCCTACATCGGATTCGTCTTTCAGGCGTTCCATCTCGTGCCCGAGCTGAGCGGCCGCGCCAACGTCCTGCTCCCCACCCGCATTGGCGCTCGCCGGGACGGGACCGAGGCCGAGCGCCGGGCCAGCGAGCTCATCGAAGCGCTTGGCGTCGCC
>JBBSIW010000421.1:0-2032 GCA_038231895.1 Solirubrobacterales bacterium
CTAAGTACGAGCATGCGCCGGTCTTGGCCCCGACGCAGCAGCTCCTCGACGCCTACAAGAAACGTAAGGGCGACTGGGCCACCTACAAACGGGAGTTCCTCGCCCTCATGGAGCGCCGGAAGGTCCAGCACGTCCTGTCGCCTGAGTCATTCGAGCGGCGCACCGCGCTGCTTTGCAGCGAGGCGACCGCCGAGCATTGCCACCGCCGCCTGGTTGCCGAGTTCCTCGCGGAGCACTGGACGGACGTGACTGTCGTTCATTGTAACCATGCAGATCGTTGTCAACCATCTCACGCGCATGGGGGCGCCGCGGATCTGCGTGGCGGGCATCGACCTCGCGACTGGCAAGCACGTACGCCCCACGACGCCAAAGACGGATCTCATCACGCGCGCGCTGCTCCGCACGAACGGCGGGCCTCTCGGCGTCGGCGGCGTAGTCGACCCGGGACCGGTGACGCCTGCGGGCAATCCACCCGAGGCTGAGGATCACCGGTTTGCGACCAGTGCGCTGGGTCATGTCCGCGATATGCCTGGCGACGAGTACCTCGAGGTGCTGGAGGGCGTGGCATGTGCCAGCCTGGAGGCAGCATTCGGTCCGGCGTTGAAGGCGATGCCGAACCACAAGTGGGCAAGCGAAGTCGGGGAGGGCGCCGCCTCACTCGCCGTCCTCAAGCCACGAGGGCGGGTCCGGCTGCGCACCGATTTCGGCAAGCCGCGCCTGACGCTCTCCTATCCCGACGACGCCGCCAACCTGAGCGTGGGTGACATCCGGTTCTATGAAGGGGACCAGTCGACGATCGAAGACAAGGTCTACACCGACGTGCGGGCGCGTCTGTCGATCGGCGTCGACGCATACGTGATGCTCGGCCTCTCTCGTCCGTTCGCGGGCAGCGCTGATCACGAGATGCACTGGCTGCAGGTCAACGGCGTCTGCCTGGTGGATCGCCCCGTCGGCGACGTGCCATAAACCCAACGGGCTGGTGGTTGGTCTCACCCATCTGCTGGATTGCCAGCGATCGACAACCGCGGGCCGCTCGCTAGCTCGCGAAGGATTTAGGCACTGCTTGTTCGCGCGACGAGCGAGCGTCTCCGCTCGCTGCCCGAGACGGCTGCAGGGACGACCAGGAGGAGCCCGCGTCCCAAAGCCGCACGCGACTGCTGCCGGCGCAGAGCAGAAGCGCGGCGGCGACCTCGTTGGCGCTTGTGTCGTTCGTCAAGACCGCGGCATCAGTCAAAGCTAGGCCGCGATGCGCCCGACGTCGGTGTGGGGATCGGGAACGGGCCGGCCTGACTCGCGGAGATGCGCGACGTAGCCGCGAGCGCTTCAGCCATCCGCAACTCGACCTCCTCACGTCTGCCCAAGCGCGAACACACCATCCACGTCAGGGCTGTGGGCGCCCCAGGCACCGTCTTCCGCCCGCTCGTAAATGACGAGATAGTCCTGCATCGTAGATCTCGCAGTCCCGTCGCTCGCCGGATCGCAGCCGGTGTGCGAACAGGAACGGTATCGGAGTTCCAGCCAGCCACCGTGACGGCCCGACGCGCGATCAGCGCTCTCCCACGTCTCATGCGACCCCGAATAGGCGCACCTTGATCCAACCTTCCGCTCGCAAGGCCCTGCGCACCTCCCTGAACTTCTTCGCCAGGCACCGAAGCTACGCGGCACCACGGACGCTGACACCCGAGGGCTCGGGCGCGACCGATGTGCGAACGTGGCCCGTCATCGCGTTCGACGATCGCCGCGGATGCCGAGCAGCTTCTGCCTGCGGCGCGAGGAGGAGAAGCGACAGGCGAATCTTCTCCTCTCGTTGCTCTATTGCCTCTGCTTCCCGGCGCCAAGCGATAGCGGAAAGCGTTCGCCGACTCCCAGAGCGGCTGAGTCGCGGACCTGTTCCCGCGCCGACTCGCCCGCAGGCTACTCCTGCGCATCGGTCTAACCTCGGACGCCATGAGCCCCCTGCCGAGCGTCCCTCGCGTCCTCTCGATCGCCGGGTCTGACTCCGGCGGGGGAGCCGGCATCCAGGCCGACCTCA
>JBBSIW010000422.1:0-2028 GCA_038231895.1 Solirubrobacterales bacterium
CACTGACGTGCGCGTGTCCGTGGATGCCCGCGTGTCCGGGGGTCGCTACACCTGGCGACTGCTGCGCCCCGGCACCCGCAAGCCCCTCGCCCGCGGTCAGGGGTCGAGGCCGCTGCTTGCGATCAGACCACCGGCCGCGGGGCCCACGGGCGTTGACGTGGTCGAGGTGCGCGCAGGCGGGTATCGAGCCCGGGCACCGCTCGTCGTCGTCGCAAGAAAGCCCCCGCGCCGGCCCGTGCTGCTCGTGCTGCCGGCCGCGACGTGGCAGGGCCTCAACCCGGCCGACGACGACGGCGACGGACTGCCCAACACCCTCACGCGGGGCGGCCCGGCCGCAGCGGCCCGTCCGTTCGCCGGGGATGGGCTGCCGCCCGGCTTCGCCCGCGGCGAGGCGCCGCTGCTCGCCTACTTGGACCGAGCCGGGCTGCGCTATGACGTCACCACCGACCTCGCGCTCGCGCAAGGCCGAAGCCAGGCCCTCGCCCGCCACGGCGGCGTCGTACTCAGCGGGGACGAGCGGTGGCTTCCGGGGCGGCTGGGCGAGGCCCTCGCGGGCTACGTTCGTCAGGGCGGCCGCGTGCTCTCGTTCGGTACCGGGTCGCTCGCGCGATCCGTGGACTTGGACGCCGGTCGGTTGGTGCATCCCACTGCGCCAACGAGCGTCGACGCCCTCGGGGCGCGGGTCGAGAAGCCTGCGGCACTCTCAGCCGAGTCGCTGACGGTGAAGATGGATCGTCTGGGCCTTTTCGCCGGCACCGATGGGAGGTTGGTCGGCTTTCGCAGCGCCGAGCCCATTGGTTCGCTTCAGGCGGGCGCAGCGCTCCTTGCCGAGGCCGGCCCCGAAGGGGGCAGACCGGTGATCGCGGCCTACCGCCTTGGCAAGGGGCTCGTTATCCGGACCGGGCTACCCGATTGGCGCTCGCACCTCACCGATGACCCCGCCGTCGACGCAGTGACCAACCGGGCGTGGAAGCTGCTCTCGCACTAGGGCACGGCCTCGAGGCGGCGGGGGTGCTGCTCGCGGCCCTGCTCGCCGGAGCGTCGGTCCTGGCACCCGCACGTCGCGTCCGCGGGGTGGCGATGGCCGCCGCGCTGACCCTGACGCCCGTGCTGCTCATCGCCGACATCTGGAACGCGCCGCAGTTCCGGCCCCTGCGGGAGCGCCCTGCCCTGGCGCTGGGCCTGCTCGTGGTCGCCCTCGCGGCCGTCGCGGGCGCGGCGATCATCGTGACCCGGCGCCCGGCGACCCTTCCGCTGGCCGCGGTGGCCGTGCTGCCCTTCCGGGTGCCCATCGCCTCGGGCGGGGAGACGGCGAACCTGCTCGTGCCGCTGTACTTCGTCGTGGCTGCCGGAGCGCTCGCGTTCCTGGTGGCCGACCTGCGGGGGCGCAAGCTCGTCGCGCCCCCACGGTCGGCCGGGCGCCTGGAGTGGTTGCTGCTCGGGTTCGTCTCGCTCTACGCGGCCCAGTCGTGGTACTCGGACGCGTTCTCCAAGGCGCTCGAGCAGGTGGTGTTCTTCTACGTGCCCTTCGCCCTGCTCTACGCCCTGCTGGTCCGCTACGAATGGACGCCGCGGCGACTGGCCTCGTGCCTCGGCGTCCTGGTCGCACTCGGCGTCGTGTTCACGGCGATCGGCGCGGTGGAGTTTCAGACTCGCACGCTGCTGCTCAACCCGAAGGTGATCAGCGCCAACCAGTTCCAGTCCTACTTCCGGGTCAACTCCCTGTTCTTCGATCCAAATATCTTCGGGCGCTTCCTCGCGGTGGTGATGACCCTGGTCGCCGGCGTCCTCCTGTGGGCGCGCACTCGTCGGACGGTGGTGATGGCCGCGTCGGCGCTTGCGGTCCTGTGGATCGGCCTCGTACTCACCCTCTCCCAGTCCAGCCTTACCGCACTGCTGGTCGGCCTGGCGGTGCTGGGCGCCCTGCGCTATGGCATGCGATGGGCGACGGCCGCTGCCGGGGCTGCGATCGTCGCGGCGATCGTGGTCGTGGTGGCCTTCCCGCACGTCGTACGCCTCAACGTCAAC
>JBBSIW010000423.1:0-2015 GCA_038231895.1 Solirubrobacterales bacterium
CGCGGCGCTTGAACGTGATCTCCCTCTCCTGGGCATCTGCCGCGGCATGCAGCTGATCAACGTGGCCCGCGGAGGCACGCTGCGCCAGCACCTGCCCGAGGAGTACGGCCACCACGAGCATCGCCGCACGCCCGGGAGCTTCGACGGCGCCGACCACGACGTGCGCCTGGCGCCGGACTCGCTGGCGGCCCGCTGTGCCGGCGAGACGCGACATGCCACCAAGTCGCACCATCACCAGGGCGTGGATGTCCTGGGCGAGGGGCTCGAGGTCTCCGGCTGGGCCGAGCTCGATGACCTGCCCGAGGCGATCGAGGCGCCCGACCGCCGCTTCGCGCTGGGCGTGCAGTGGCACCCCGAAGCCGACGAGTCAAGCCACCTGATCGCCGCCTTGGTCGACCAGGCCGCGGCCTACCGGCGCGAGCGCGCCGGCTCACTCGCGTCCTGACCCCGGGCGATGCAACCGCGCGGCTGCGGCGGGCGCTCGACTACCCCTACGCGTTGACCGAGGGCAGCTTCTGGCTGCCGACGCAACGCCTTTCGCTCGCAGAGCCCAGCTCGCACCGATTGCTCGCCTACGGCGCCAATCGCTCGCATGAGGGGCTCACGCACAAGCTGGGCGCTCCCTCCCCGCCGATCGCCGTCGTGCACGGGTGGCTGCGTGACTTCGACGTCGTCTACTCGGCGCACGTCTCGCCCTACGGCGCTGTCCCGGCGACGCTCCAGCACAGCCCCGGAACCGAGGTCAGCGTTCACGTTCTCCATCTCGACGAGGCTCAGCTCGCGGCGATCGACACCGCCGAGCCAAACTACCGCCTCGTCAGGCTCGAGGACATCTCCCTTGACCTCGACCGCGGTCCGAAGCTCGAGGCGGTCGATGCCTACCTCAGCCGCCATGGCTGTTTCGCCCGCGCGGGCGCCGAAAGCGCGCTGGCGGCCATTCGTGCGCGGCGGCGTGGCTTCGGCGCCCATGACGAGCCAGCCATCCTCGCGGAGGTCCGCGATCGGCTTGCGCCGGAAGACGACCTCGAGGAGTTCATCCTCGGCGGCCTCCTCGATCCTGCCCTCCAGCGCGACCGGACGGCCCGGCTGCGCGCGGACGCGCGCGCATTCGCCTGGCAGAGCTGGCGGGCGCTCGCAGACTAGGGCCAAACCAGAAGGACGCTAGCTAGAATCTAGCCAGTGTTCTATACTTCCTCACGTATGGCCTTCAGCATCAAGGATCCAGAGGCCGACAGGCTCACGCGGGAGCTCGCAGCCGCGACCGGCGAAACCATGACGCAGGCCGTCGCCGCGGCGGTGCGCGAACGGCTCGAACGCGTGCGGGCGCGGAAAAGCGGCCGGCGGCTGGCCGACGAGCTCGATGAGATCGCTCGGCGCTGCGCCACGTTGCCGGTGCTGGACCACCGTCGCGACGACGAGATCCTCGACTACCACGAGCACGGCCTGCCGCGCTGATGGTGCTCGACAGCTCGGCGGTGGTGGCGATCCTCTTCGACGAGCCCGAGCGCCGAGCCTTCTCGGAGGCGATCGAGGCGGATCCGCGCAGGCTCATCTCGGCGGCCAGCCTGTTGGAGAGTGCGCTTCTCGTCGAGGCACGGCGGGGCGAGACCGCCGGACGGGAGCTCGACCTGCTGATCCACCGGGCGGCCGTAGTCACCACGCCAGTCGACGCAGACCAGGCCGAGATCGCTCGCCGGGCCTGGCGTCGATACGGTAAGCGACGTCATCGAGCGGGGCTCAACTTCGGCGACTGCTTCGCCTACGCGCTCGCCGCGGCGAGCGGCGAAGCGCTGCTGTTCAAAGGTGCGGACTTCGCCGCGACCGACGTCGTGGCCGCCGTGTGACGCTCGCCTGGAGGCCGTGGTCGGCCGGGCCGCGCCGGAGAGCTAACGCCAGAGCGCCGCTTCGACCGCCTCGACCGGCTCCCCGCCGAGCAGCACGCGGCACCAGATCTCACCCGTCCAGAACCGCAGTGCGTGGGCGGAGGACATCCCCGTCAGCCCGGCCCGCCAGTC
>JBBSIW010000424.1:0-2015 GCA_038231895.1 Solirubrobacterales bacterium
CCCTGCGCCAGCCACTCCCCGTGCCACCAAACCGCTCCATCTCGATCCTCGTGGGCGCCGCCGCCCTTGCCTTGGCATGCTCGACGACGGCCGCCGCCGCGCCGTACCGCTCCGGTGAGGTGGTGGTCAAGTACGCCCCCCGGGCCTCGCCCACCCAGACGGCCGCGGTCGCACGGGCCACGGGGGCCAACGGCGCGGCCAATGGCGCGCCCCAGACGCAGGTGCTGCCCATCCGCGACGGTGAGAGCGTCGGCGCGACCGTTCGCGAGCTCAATCGCCGCCCCGGCGTGGAGTACGCCGTTCCCAACTACCTGGCGCACGCATCCGGTCTCATTCCCAACGACCCGGGGCGCACCGCCACGCCCGGGGGCTGGCAGCAGCTCCAGTGGAACTTCCTCCCCGGGATCGGCGTGGATGCGCCCGCCGGCTGGTCGAACGTCATCGCGGCCGGAGCCCCGGGTGGTGCTGGCGTCACCGTCGCCGTGCTCGACACCGGCGTGGCCTACGAGAACCATGGCCGCTTCCGCCGCTCACCCGACCTCGCGGCCGCCAGCTTCGTCCGAGGCTATGACTTCGTCGGGCGCGACACGCACCCCAACGACGAGAACGGGCACGGCACGTTCATCGCCAGCGTGATCGCCGAGCAGACCGGCAACGCCCGTGACGCGACCGGTTTGGCCTACAACTCGCGGGTGATGCCCCTGCGAGTGCTGGATGCAGACGGGCTGGGCGACGCAGCCTCGATCGGCCGCGGAATCCGCTACGCCGCGCGTCACGGCGCCAAGGTGATCAACCTCAGCCTCGAGTTCGACCCATCGACGCCGCGCTCGCAGATCCCGGAGGTGCTCGGCGCCATCCGCTACGCGCACAGCCGGGGATCGGTGGTCGTCGCCGCCTCGGGCAACGAGGCGGAGCGCTCGGTCGCCTATCCCGCCAAGGCGGGCAACGTGATCTCGGTGGGCGCCACGACCGAGCACGGATGCCTGGCCGACTACTCGAACACCGGGCCGGGCCTGGACATCGTGGGCCCGGGCGGCGGACCCGACGCCGATCTAGCGGACGATCCCGTGCACTGCCATCCCGGCGCCAAGCCCGGCCGGGACATCTTCCAGCTCACCTTCACCGGCAGCTCGCCCCGTCGCTTCGGGTACCCCGGCGGCTATCAGGGCACGTCGATGTCTTCACCCCACGTGGCCGCAGTCGCCGCTCTGGTCATCGCCAGCCGGGTGATCGGCCGCAACCCCTCGGCCAACGCGGTCGAGCAGCGCCTCGAGGCCACGGCGCGCGATCTCGGAGCGCCGGGGTATGACTCGCGCTACGGGTTCGGAATGGTGGACGCAGGCCGCGCCACCGCACCGGGCGCGGTCGTCGCCCGCCGCCGCTGAGCGCGCGCAGGGCCTACATCGTGCGGATGATCATCACCGAGCACGGCGCGTGGTGGGAGATCTTGTTCGGCACCGAGCCGAGGAGGAAGCGCTTGGCGCCCGTCATGCCCTTGTTGCCCACCACGATGAGACCGGCCCTCTCCTCCTCGGCGACGTCGAGAATGGCATCGGCGGGGTCCCCCTCACGCGCATAGGTCTCGACCTCGACGCCGGAGAGCCGGACGTGGTCGGCGGCTTCGCGCAGGGTGGCGTCGACATCCTCACGGGGGTTGACCAGCCACTCCAGGTCCTCGGGAAGGTCGGGCCGCTGCTCTCGCAGGCGCGAGTTGGACACTGGCTCATACGCACATACGAGGTCGATCGAGGCCCCGACGCGCTTGGCCAGCTCCGTGGCCTGGCGCACGGCCTCCCGCGCCGTGTCGGATCCGTCGGTGCCCACCACGATCGAGCCGAACAAGTGCTAGCTCCCGCAAATCCGCCTAGACGAGCTTGACGACCGCGATGACCATGCCGGCGAGGACGAAGACGACGAGCACGATCTGCATCCAGATCCAGAGCGGCGACACGCTATCCCTCGGTCTGGTTGCGCGCGACGGCGATGAAGGTGAGCAGGAGGATCTTCATGTCGAG
>JBBSIW010000425.1:0-1999 GCA_038231895.1 Solirubrobacterales bacterium
CTGTCCGTTCATCTCCGACGAGATCTACGACAACCTCGACGGCGCGGAGCCCAGCGTCCATCTGTGCGACTTCCCCGAGCCCGGCGAGCGCGACGAGCAGCTCGAGCGCGCGATGGCCGTGGCCCGCGAGACGGTTCGGCTTGGCCTGGGGGCGCGGGCGCATGCCAAGCTCAAGGTTCGCCAGCCCCTGGGCGAGGCTGTCATGGTCGCGACCGGAGATGAGCGCGAGGCGATCGAGCACCTGGGCGAGATCGTCCGGGACGAGCTCAACGTCAGGGCCCTGCGCTTCGTCTCCGCGGCCGACGAGCTCGGCCGCTACGAGGTCAAGCCCAACTACCGCGCACTCGGTCCGCGCTTTGGCAAGCACATGCCACAGGTGGCCGCGGCCGTCGCCGCGCTGCACGCGGACCACGTGGCCGCCGCGCTGCGCGAGGGCCGCCCCGTGGGCATCGCGGTCGACGGGCGAGAGCAGGAGCTCACGGCGGACGATCTCCAGCTCGCGATGCGCCCGCTCGGGGGCTACCAGCTCGAGCGGGAAGGCTCGCACGCCGTGGCCCTCGACCTGACGCTCGACGACGATCTGCGCCGCGAGGGAATGGCCCGGGAGGTCGTGCACGCCGTGCAAGGAGCGCGCAAGGAAGCGGGCCTGCAGGTCGAGGAGCGCATCGTGCTCACGCTCGGCGGTGACGAGCTGCTGTTGTCCGCCGTCCGCGGCCACGAGCCCTACGTGGGCGGCGAGACCCTGGCCACCTCGGTGGTCTACGAAAGTGTGGCCGACGGCGTGCCGGTGAGCATCGAGGGCCGCGAGCTGCGCATCGGGCTGACGCGGGCATGACCGCGGTGCGCACGGTCATCGCCCTGCTCGCGGGGCTCGTCGTCGTGGTGGTGTTCTTCGCCGCGCTCGTCGCGGCGGATGATCCTCCCACGAAGTGCCCCCCAGTTCCGGGGCGCGCCCACCACGCCGCGGGAATCCTGAGTCACGACATCGGGCCGGGGAAGCTGAGCTGCGGGCAGGTTCGCCGCCTGCTGCGGCGATGGATCCGCGCCGAGTTCCCAGCGCGCCTGGATGGCTGGAGGTTCAGCTATCGCCAGGACTGCAGCTGCCACTTCGCCACGCGGATGATCGGCGGGGCGACGCGGCGCTTCACGTTCACCTGAGGGCGACTGCCGCCAAGATGTGACCGCTTCACCCTCGGTGAGGTCGGTCCGCGCCCCCCCGGGCTGGGAACAGTTGCTCGACAAAGAAGCGCGCGGCTGCGTTCAGGCGGTCCCCGTAGACGTCCTCGGCAACCTCGAGCACCTGGGTGGCGCTGGTCAGCCCCAGCTCGCGGGCCAGCAGCCGTACGTCGTCCTCGTCCTCGCCGACCCGGTGGGCGAGGACCTTCAGCGCCAGCAGCATGCGCGGCGAGGCGGCCAGGCAGCGCAGCCCCGGGACGTCCAGGACGACGGTCGCATCAGCGTCATCGCCGGCGAGGAAGCCCTTCACTGCGTCGTTGAGCCAGCCCACGGGCAGGTCCAGTCGATGGGCAACCTCCTGGGCGGCCTCGTACACGACGAGCTTGGGCTCGAAGACCGCGTCCACGTCGCGGGTCGACCCGCGCTCATCGTAGGCCAGCGCCATGGCCGCGCCGCCCACCACGTAGAGCTCGCCGGTCACGCCGCGGCCCGCCAGCGTCCGGCCAAGCTCGGCCAGGGCGGCGACGATCTCCTCGCGGTCCACCGTGCCTCAGACGCGCTGCAGCGACCTTGCCGGCACGAATACCCCCCGGCGCCGGAAGGCCGCTGGTGCCTGGGCGATCGCCGTCGCCCGAAAGGCCTGTGTAGCGCTGACGAACCAGAAGCGCTCGAGAAACCGCTCGGGGCGCAGCGCCCATCCGGGCACCGGCTGGCCGCTGGAGACGGCTAGGTGCTCCGCGAGCGCGCCGAGATAGGCGTCCAAGCGTGCGTCGCCCGTCAATGGCGGCTCCTCGGCGATGGCCCGTGCGACAATCCTGCTTTC
>JBBSIW010000426.1:0-1983 GCA_038231895.1 Solirubrobacterales bacterium
CTGGCATGCGTCGAGGCGGGGGGCTCGATCACCGGCGAGCATGGCGTCGGGGTGGACAAGAAGCGCTTCATGCCCGAGATGTTCGCCGAGCCCGATCTCGCCGCGTGTCAGAAGCTGCGCTGCGCGTTTGATCCCGACGGCCGTGCCAACCCCGGCAAGGTGATGCCGACTCCTCGCCTGTGCGGCGAGGTTCCCGGTCCCTATCGCCGGCACCCGCTCGAGGTGGCTGGACTGGCGGAGCGTTTCTAGCCCTGTGGCTCAGGCCGGACCGCAAGTCGAGAAGCCGGCCTCGCCGGCCGAAGCCGCCGAGGTTCTCCACGGCGCCGCCCGGGAGGGCCGGCACATGCGCTTTCGCGGCGGTGCCACGAAGCTGGGGTGGGGCCGCCCGGCGTCTGAGCCCGACCTCGTCGTCAGCACCGAAGCTCTCGACCGGGTGCTCGAGCACAACGCCGGGGACCTCACCGCGGTGGTCCAGGCCGGGGTCACGATCTCCGAGCTGCGCTCGACGCTCGCCGCCCGGGGCCAGATGCTCGCGCTCGACCCCCCGACGACGAAAGGCGGTGTCAAGGGGTCGGCGACGGTTGGCGGCGTCGTGGCCACCGGCGACTCCGGGCCGTTCCGCCATCGCTTCGGCGCGATCCGCGACCTCGTGATCGGGATCACGGTGGCCTATCCCGACGGGACGGTCGGAAAGGCCGGAGGCAAGGTGATCAAGAACGTCGCGGGCTACGACCTGGCCAAGCTCTTGAGCGGCTCGTTCGGAACGCTGGGCCTCATCGTAGACGTCTCGCTGCGCCTGCACGCGAGGCCGGAGCGGCTGGCCACCGCCAGGCTGTACGGGACCGATCCGGACGAGCTCTGCGCGGCGGCCTCGGCGCTGGCGCACCGCCCCTCCGAGCAGGTCTGCCTCGACCTCGCCTGGAGCGTGGACCGCGGCGCGGTGCTGGCGCGCTTCGCCGGCGCCACGGCGGTGCAACAGGCTCAGGAGGCGCTCGGGGTCGCGGAGGGCACGGGGCTCGAGGCCGACGTGCTCGAGGATGATGAGGCCCTGTGGGCCGGCCAGCGGTCACGCCAACGCTCGGCGGCCGGTACCGTGGTGCGCGTGTCGGCGCTGCAGACCGGGCTGGGGCGGGTGCTGGACGCGGCGGCCAGCCATCGCGCGACCGTCGTCGGGCGCGCGGCGCAGGGCCTGTGCTGGCTCACCCTGGGCGAGCGCGACCCCGCCGACGCGGGCGCGGCGGTGGGCGAGCTGCGCCGCGAGCTCGCCCCGTTTCCCTGCGTGATCGAGGATGCGCCGCAGACCGTACGCGAGCGGATCGACCCGTGGGGCGCAGTCGACGATGTTGCGCTGGGACTCATGCGGCGCGTCAAGGAGCGCTTCGACCCGGGTCAGACCTGCAATCCCGGCCTGTTCGTCGGAGGCATCTGATGGCCACGCGCGCGTTCGATGACCACGGGGCGCCCGAGCTCGACCTGATCGAGGACTGCGTGCACTGCGGCTTCTGCCTGCCCACCTGCCCCACCTACGACCTGTGGGGCGACGAGATGGACTCGCCCCGCGGGCGCATCGTGCTTATGAGCACGGGACTGGAGGAGGGAAGTGAGCTCTCCGCGGAGATGGTCACGCACTTCGACAACTGCCTGGGCTGCATGGCCTGCGTGACCTCGTGCCCCTCCGGGGTCCAGTACGACAAGCTGATCGAGGACACCCGCGCCCAGGTGGAGCGAAACCACGATCGCCCTCGCAGCGAGCGGATCTACCGCCGCGCGCTGTTCGCACTTTTCCCGCATCCCAGCCGCCTGCGCGCCCTCGCCCCGCTGCTGGCGCTGGCGCGATGGATCGGCCTGGACCGCACGCTGGCCGAGAGCAAGCTGGCCGCCCGCTCGCCCCGCCTGGCGATGCTGCTCCGCGTCACGCCGACCACGCCGCTTCGACGTACCCTGAGGCAGCTGCCGGAACGGACGCGGGAACGCGGCCCGCTC
>JBBSIW010000427.1:0-1975 GCA_038231895.1 Solirubrobacterales bacterium
CCCTCGAGGAGATCGTGCGCCAGGACCCTGACGAGGCCGACGAGTACGCGCTGCTTACGTACGACGACAAGGGCCAACCTGTAGGCGGGGCCGTCGTCGGGGCAGACCTCGGCGTGCCCGCCTAGGCGTCACCGGGCCCGCAGTCACCCCGGTCACTGGCGGCGGATCCTCGACGACGACAGCGAGCCGCCCGGCGGCCGCGACGAACGCGACGGCCTGCTCGCGGGCGAGGTAACGAGCTCGAAGCCTCCGCAGCGCTCCAGCGCGCTGTAGCTCCCGTTGACCCGCGGCTTGAGGAAACCTCCGATGAGTCCCTGCCATCCCAAGCCGTACGCGATGGCCTGCTTCGGATGGGTGGCATCTCCGACGAGGACTGCGATTCCGCCGCCCGCCACGACGAACGCGAGAACGATCAGCAAGGCGCCCAGGAGCCGGGGGAAGGTGAGACGTAGATCGGCACCGGCCGCGAGCCTGGGCCCAGGGCAAGACCTGGACGACGAGCAGGGCGATCATCGCGCCGACCGCGCCGTAGCCGAACGTCGCCGTAGACGAGAGGGAAGTCAGCGCTACGAGGACAAGGGCCTGCCGTCAGGCTGAGGGCGGCTCCCCGTGCGTGGTCTCAGCATCCCGCGGAGCGGAGCCATTTGGATCAGGAACGCCCCCCCGGCTTTCGTCGGTCGAGTTTCGTGATCTGCTCGGTGAGAAGGGCGCGCGGCACCGTTCGTTGGTTGTCGAGGCTGACCGTGCAGGCAACGGGCATTCCTTCCGTCGGGCCGATCTCGACCTTCGGTCGCGATCCCACGGATCGTCCGCGTGACGAGCGCGACGACGACGTTGCTCAGTCTCGGAAGAGCTTCGTCGCGGTGAGCACCACGACCGGCCGGCGACCTTTCTCTTCCAGCTCGAGCCAGCGAACCTCCTCGCGGGCTACCAGGGCTCCTCGCGGATCGCCTCGCGTGCGTTGGCGAGGGCCCAATCGTCCTCTACCGCCGCCGCGTCATCCGCCTCGGCCCACTGCTCGACCGCCGCGCGCTCTCGCACGAGGCGAGCGAGCGAGCGAGCGCAGCTTCGTCCATCGTTGAGCGGAACGCATCAGGCCACGGCGAGGCGCTCGGTTGGTTGTCCGGTTACCTCGGCGATGATGTCGAAGTCCTTATCGAGGTGCAAGACGGTGAGTCCGGCCAGCTCTGCGATGGCGGCGACAGTGAGATCCGGGACAGACGCTGCCCGATGGCTCCCGCGGTCGGCGAGCAGCGTCTGCACTTCGACGGCGCGATCTTCGCTCGCCAGGGTTTGGTACTCGACCGGCATCGATACGAGTGGCGGTCGGAGAGCAGCAGAGCGCAGATCGAGACCCGATCTGGCGGAGTAGCCGACCTCGAGCCGTGTCACGGTGCAGATGCGGATCAGCCCTCGATCGATCCGATCGGCCCACGCCCTCGCGTCAGGACTGGTGGCCAGGCGAGCAAGGGCGGAGGTATCGATAAGCCAGTCGGTCACTCCCACGCACCCTTCATGACCTCCGGGTCGGTGAGGTCGGTGAACGTTTCAGCAAACGCGGCGAGGTGCTTCACGGTGACCGGCTGCGGATCGGTCACCGCCTCCTGAGCGAGCCTCCGACGGAGGTACTCGCTGCGGGACAGACCGAGCCGGGACGCACGGGCGTCGAGCGCGGCAACCACATGTTCAGGTACGTCACGGACGAGGACATCGGTCACGTCGCCACCTCTCAGTGATAGCCCACGATAGCGCGTCGTAGGATCTGAGGGGGGTTGAGCGCAAACGTGATCGGACGGCCTTTGAGGCGCGACCGACGGCGGGTACGCTTTGAGGCGATGCGCACACTGGTCCCCGACCCACCCCCGGCCGAGTTCGAGGAGCTGCTGCAACGCCGCCGCCTGGCCCGAGCCGACCGTCACGACGAGGTGTGGGATGGTGTCCTGCACATGGTGCCAGCACCATCGGGCGAGCACGC
>JBBSIW010000428.1:0-1972 GCA_038231895.1 Solirubrobacterales bacterium
CCGGCTATGGCCTCCATCTCCTCACGGAAGTCGTCCCCGGCGGGCGCAGGCGGCAAGGCGGTCCCCAGCATCACCGCGGCCACCGTCTGCTCGAGCGAGCGGATGGCCAGCTGGCGGTCCGAGTAGCGGGCCGAGATCGTCTCTCCCTGGACGGTGACGCGGATGCGTCCGCGCACCGTCCCGGGCGGCTGGGCCAGGATGGCGGCGTGCGACAGCCCCCCGCCGCGCGACGGCGAGCCACCGCGGCCGTGGAAGAATCGGAGCACCACGCCGTGG
Source organism: Solirubrobacterales bacterium (assembly GCA_038231895.1). GTDB lineage: Bacteria > Actinomycetota > Thermoleophilia > Solirubrobacterales > Solirubrobacteraceae > JALYZC01. The sequence continues at coordinate 277 of JBBSIW010000428.1, forward strand.
GCATCGGCTTGGCGGGCGAGCAACTCCTGCGCTCGGTAGAGCGCCCACTGGCTGGCCAGGAAGCTCGCGTCCTTGGCTGAGTCGGAGTAGCCGAGCATCACGTCCTGGGCGCCGGACCACGAGTCGAGCTGCTCGCGGTAGACCGGGTTCGCGTAGAGCTCCTCCAGGATCGCCTCTGCCCTGTCGAGATCGTCCACCGTCTCCAACAGCGGCACGACCCGCACGTGGTTCGCGCCGCTGCGCCGCGCGAGCCACAGCGCGCAGAGGACATCCGAGGCGGACTCGACCATCGAGACGATGAGGGTGTCGAGCGCCGCAGGGCCGAAGCGCTCGCCGGCGACCGCGAGCGCGTCGAAGGTCTGGAGCACGCGCTTGACCTCGGCGCCTGCCTCCGGCGCCGCCTCGGTTTCGGTCTCCGTCGAGCCCAGCGCCTCGGTCAGAAGCCGCTGGCGTTTCTCCTCGTCCGCGTCCTCCAGGCCGGGGATCAGCGCGGCGGCGGCGGCCCGCAGGGGCCCCGCCGACTGACGCACGTCGAGGCGGGCGATATGGAAGCCGAAGCAAGCGACCTGACGCAGCAGCGCCGTGATGGCGCCATTGGAGACGTTGGAGGAGCCGGTGCTCGCGCGGACGAGCTCGAGGTCGGCGACCAACTCCTCGGGCCCCTCGTAACCCGGCTCTCCACCGGGCTCGAGTGTGTTGATGAGCCGCCGCCAGACGAAGTTGAGCTTGCGGCGCAGCGGTTCCGCGCGCCAGCGCGAGTCCATTTCCTCGGCAGCACGAGGCAGCTCGCGCGCGTCGCGCTCCAAGGAGGCGAGGAGGCGCACGCCGGGAGGCAGATGGTCGGCGCCTTGCGAGTAGCTCAGCGCGAGCGCGCGCACCCGTTCGCCCAGCAGCCGGAGGGCGAGGCGGCGGTGGGCCTCGAGCGTGGGCAGGAAGCCCCCGGGATCCACCTGGGGGTTGCCGTCCATGTCGCCTCCGGCCCACGAGCCGAAGCGCACCGGCGCGGCCACGACCGCGGGGTCGCCGCAGAGGCGTCGCGCGACCTCGGCGCTCAGCGCGGGCACGGCATCGAAGAGCACCGCTTCGAAGAAGAAGAGGACGTTCTGGACCTCGTCCTCGACGCGCGGACGCTCCCGCCGCACCGCATCGGTCTGCCACCACAGGCCGAGCGCCTCCCGTATCTGCAGCCTCGCCTGCTCGCGCTCGGAGGCGCCGAGGCGCTCGTCCTGCACGACCTCGAGCGCTGCGGTGATGTTGCGCTGATGATCGAGGATCGAGCGTCGCCGGGCTTCGGTCGGATGTGCGGTGAGCACGAGCTCGACCTCGAGCGTCGATGCCAGCTCGGCGACTCGTGCAGGGTCCTCCTCTTCGAGACGGGCGGCAGCCTCGGTGAGCGACTCGCGCTGCCCGCTCGCCTCGCAGTCGTATCGACGCCGCTCTCGCACGCGCTCGCGTCCTTCGGCGATGTTGGCGAGCGCGAGGGCCATGGCGCAGGCGCGGATGAAGGGGGCCAGGGCCGCATCGGATGACTGGCGCAGCTGCCGGATCAGCCGGTCGGCGGCCTCGTCGTCCCCGGCGCGGATGGCAGCCGCGTCCGTGTGCAGAGCGCGCACGGCACCCCACAGCTCACCCCCTTCCTGCTCCGCCACCACCTCGCCCAGCAGCGTGAAGAGCAAATCCGTCTCGTGATCGAGCG
>JBBSIW010000429.1:0-1968 GCA_038231895.1 Solirubrobacterales bacterium
ACCCTAGCTAGCTTCCGCTACCCTGCCGGACATGTGGCAGGTAGGCATGCACGAGGCCAAGACGACGCTCTCCAAGCTCGTCGAGCGCGCGGAGGCCGGCGAGGACATCGTCATCGCGCGCAACGGCAAGCCCGTGGTGCGTCTGGTGCCGGTGACCGGGACGAGCTCCCTCGCGGCGGTGCGGGGTGCGTGGCGCGGGGCGGTCCACATGGCCGACGACTTCGATGTGCTGCCCGACGACGTCGCCGACGCGCTCGGTGCCCGCTGAAGCTTCTGCTCGACACCCACGCCGCCGTGTGGTGGCTGAGCGGGGATGAACGGTTCGGCGCCACGGCGGCCCGCCAGATGACGGCGGAGACCAACCAGGTGCTGCTCAGTGCCGTTGTGGTCTGGGAGGTGGCCGTCAAGCGCGCCCTGGGCAAGTTGCAGGCGCCGGCCGACCTCGCGGCCATGCTCCTCGGCGCCGGCGCCCACCCCCTGGCGATCACCCTCGAGCACGCGGGCGCGGTCGAGGGCCTTCCACCGCACCACTCAGATCCCTTCGATCGTCTCCTCGTCGCCCAGGCCCGCGGCGAGCGCGCGACGATCGTCTCGCGCGACGAGGTCCTCAAGTCCTACGACGTCGCCCTCGTCTGGTAGCGCGGACCCCCTAACCCCTCCGGCAAACTTACACCCAGCGGGTACCTTTACACCATGGCCCTCAACATCAAGGATCCCGAGGCGGAGCGGTTGGCCGGCGAGGTCGCCGCACTCGCGCACGAAACCAAGACCCGCGCGGTCAGAAACGCGCTTCAGGAGCGCAAGGAACGCCTGGAGCTCACCTCTGCCGGCCAGCGCCGGGACGCCCTGCACCGCTTCCTCGCCGAGGAGGCGTGGCCGCAGGTGCCCGAGGACGTCCGGCGCCGGCCTCTATCCCGCGGGGAGAGGGAGGCGATCCTCGGGTATGGCCCCGGTGGCGTGTGATCCTCGACAGCTCGGCGATCGTCGCCGTCCTGCTGGCCGAGCACGGGCATGAGCCGGTGCTCGCTCGCCTCCACGCCGCGGACCTGGTCGGCGTCGGGGCACCCACGCTCAGCGAATCGGGGATCGTGCTGACCGCCCGGCTCGGCGCAGCGGGAAAGAGCCTGCTGGCGCGGTTCGTGCAGGAAAGCCGATCGATCGTCATCCCGTGCGGGGACGAGCACTGGCGGGTCGGCGTCGATGCGTTCATGCGTTTCGGCAAGGGCCGCCATCCCGCGGCGTTGAACTTCGGCGACTGCCTCACCTACGCGACGGCGAAGCTCGTGGGTCGGCCCCTGCTCTGTCTCGGCAACGACTTCGCCCAGACCGATCTCGAGCTCGCCCTGTGACGCGACCGGTCACGCTCGAGATGGCTACCACCCGAGCCACCCGCCTGCTCGCGCTCGCTGGCGCTAGATTGGCGCCATGCCCAGCATCCAGGTGAAGAACGTGCCGGACGACGTCCATGCAGTCCTGCGTCGCCGCGCCGCGGCCGCGGGGCAGTCGCTCCAGGAGTACCTCCGGGCCGAGCTCATCGCGCAGGCGCGGCAGCCCACGGTCGAGGAGGTGTTCGACCGGATCTCGCAGCGCACGGGCGGGTCGCTCTCCCTGGAGGAGGCGGTGGAGGCGGTGCGCGAGGACCGCGATCACCGGTGATCGTCATCGACGCCTCGGTGCTCGTGACCGTCCTCATCGGCGACGAACAGGCCGCGGAGACGCTGCGGCGACGCCTGCTACGGCGGGCTCTCGCGGCGCCGTCCCTGGTCGACCTCGAGGTGGTCTCGGTCCTGCGCCGCAAGCGCCTGCAGGGTCGGCTCGACGAGCACCGCGCCGGGCAGGCCGTCGTCGACCTCCACGCCCTACGCCTGGCGCGAACGCCCGAGCGGCCTCTGCTCCGGCGCGTCTGGGAGCTGCGACACAACCTCACGCCCTATGACGCCGCCTACGTCGCGCTGGCCGAGACGCTCC
>JBBSIW010000430.1:0-1940 GCA_038231895.1 Solirubrobacterales bacterium
CGCAACGCGCCGCCGCACCCTCGCCGCCCCGCCCCGCGGGCGTGGGCACACACGCACAAGCTGCACAAAGTCCCGGAACGCCAGCAACCACGGGCGATTCCTGGCTATCCGTGTGACCACGTACTGCGGAACTCGGGCTTCAGGCAACGGCACGGAGAGACGGGGTTCGAGGCACGGGGAGCGCCGCGGGCCAGCGCGCTGCAGCAAGCGTCAAGCAAACTGCAGCTTCGGCGCTCCCCGTCCCGCGATCCCGTCGGCCGCTGGCGGTAGTTGCACGGGGGTAAGCAAACGCCCGCGGTCTCATTCCCAGGTAAAGGCCGTGGGAGGATCGCGTTGGATCTCTGCCGCGACCTCGCCGGGGCTCTCTCATCCGGCACGGCGCCTACGCTGCCACGCCATGCGCTTGATGGTCGCCCGCTGTTCGATCGACTACGCCGGCCGCTTGGCCACGCACCTTCCCGAGGCCCTGCGCCTCCTCATGATCAAGACAGACGGAACGTTCATGGTCTGGTCCGACGGAGGCGGCCAGAAGGTCAAGCCGCAGAACTGGATGACCCCGCCGACCGTGATCGAGGAGTCCGAGGGGACGATGGTGGTGCGCAAGCGGGCGGGCGCGACCGAGGACCGGCTCGAGATCCGGATCGCCGAGGTGCTCTCTGACGTCACGCACGAGATGGGCGAGGGGGCAGGGCTGGAGAAGGACGGCGTCGAAGCCCACCTGCAGGAGGCGCTCGCCGCCTCCCCGACCTGGTGTGGTGAGGGCTTTCGACTCGTGCGCCGGGAATGGCCGACCGACATCGGCCCGGTGGACCTCATGTGCCGCGACGGCGAGGACGCCTGGGTAGCGGTCGAGATCAAGCGCGTGGCGACGATCGACGCGGTCGAACAGCTCGCGCGCTACCTCGAGCGCATCCGCCTCGACCCGGCACTCGGCGCATGCCGCGGCGTGTTGGCCGCCGAGGTCGTCAAGCCCCAGGCCCGCGTTCTCGCGCGGACGCGTGGCATCGAGGTGGTCGCGGTGGATCTTGCGCTGGTCCGGGGTGAGCGCACGCCGGATCTGACGCTGTTTCGCTGAGCAGCTCGAACTCGAAGGCTAATGGTGGGACGGCTGGCGTCCGATACCGATCGTGCGGCTATCGAGTGCTTCGACATGACTGGAGCAGGTGCGCCCTAGGCAGATATTGGTGGTCGACGACTCACCCTTGATCCGAGAGCTCGCGCGGCTCGGACTCGAGTCCGCGGCGGGCTGGAGCGTCCTGTCGGTAGGTTCGGGCGCTGAGGCCGTCGCGCAAGCGGCAGCCGAGGAGCCCGAGGCCATCCTGCTCGACGTAGTGATGCCCGACATGGACGGGCCCGCAACGCTGCAAGCGCTGCGAGCCCAACCCGCCACCAGCCAGATCCCGGTCATCCTCGTGACCGCGCGGGATGGGTCCGCCGACCGCGCTCGATTTCAGTCGCTAGACGTGGCGGGCGTGATCACCAAGCCCTTCGAGATGCAGAGGCTCGCCGGCCACGTGGCTGACATTCTCGGCTGGAAGGCATGATGCCCACGAAGAGCATGGAGCCAGTCACATCCTCCGAGCAGGCAAGGGCAGCCAACGGTCAGGCGACCTTGAAGCCCCAGGACGCGCGCTACGCTCGTGTCGTGTCGGCTGGGAACCATGAAGAGGAGGCCAACGTTGAGCTGGTCCGCAGGATGTGGGATGCGTTCAGCGACCAGGGCCTGGTCGGCATCCTCGGGTTCGCCGCGCCCGACGCGCGCTGGGAGCCCTACACCGCGGGGGGAAGGGTGTTCGAGACGACGGCGGAGTACCGCGCGTACATCCAGGGGATGCTCGGCCGCGATGAGATCGTCGAGCCGATGCTCTCGGACGTCAGGGCGCGTGGAGACCACGTGCTGGTAAATGGCCGCATGCGCATCCGCGGCCCTAGCGGCCTAC
>JBBSIW010000431.1:0-1939 GCA_038231895.1 Solirubrobacterales bacterium
CTGCAGCACGGCCTCGCCACTGGCCTTGACACTGGCCACCAACTCGCGGACTCTGTTCACTTTGCCCTGGGTGCCGTAGTCGTGGAGGTCGGCGGTCAGCCCATTCGCGTGCAAGCCGGCCGCCTGGGCGAGAAACAGAGCCCGGGGCATATGAAACCCCTGGGTGACGACGATCGCGCTGGCCACGCCAAAGACCTTGCGAGCGCGGACCATGCTCGCCCACGTGTCGAAGCCTGCATGGTCGGTGAAGATGTCGCGCGCGGGAACGCCCGCTCGCAACAACGCCTTTCGCATCGTGTCGGGCTCATCGTAGGACCACCTGACCAGGGCAGCTTCGGCCCGCGGCAGGCTGCGCACGTTGGCAGTCGCCGCCCCCCGAGCACCCAGCCTCACATACCCGTTGGCTGCGACGAGGACCAAGACGACGCCCACCACGGCCGCAGCCGCCAACTTCGCCACCCGGCGAGCGGGCACCAGCCGCCGCCCACACCTCAAGGCCAGGGAGGGCAACATTGCCACGCCGCCACCGTAGCAACGCACCGGCCCTCGGGCCCGCTTCATCTCGATGCGCGCCGCGCATCGAGGCGGCTCGCGTTCACGCCCGGGAGCGTCAAGGGCGACGCTCGAGGATCTCCTTGAGCTTGGTCTGATCCCTGGGCACTTGCGCGCGGGCCTGCCTGCGCGCGAATGGGGCGACGAGCACGCCGACCCCGTGTCCCTCGAGATTGAGCTCAACCGTCACGCGCGAGGACGCACCGTCGCCGACAGGCTCGACGATCACCGACCCGACGGCTCGCACGGGGCCGTCGAGGACGCGCCACGAGCTCTTGTGCGGCGGGTTGTGTTCGGTGATCTCAGAGGTCATCTCCCGAGGTCCGCCGGGAACCTGGCGGGTTTCGGAGACGCGCGTGCCGACGCCGACCGGCCCGTCCGTCTCGCGCTTGCTGCTGATGACACCGGCCTGCCACCGTATCTCGTGCGCTTGACTGTTGCCCTTCCCGCCGCCTGGACCGCATGTCGCGGTTTCGAGCCAAGTAAGCTCGCCGCGATGCTCCGCCGCGTCCTGCTGCTCGCCATCTCGCTACTCACGCTGCTGCCAGCTGACGCGCTGGCGCGGGCGGGGGGCGGATCCCATAGCTTTCGCTCGCCGTCGTCGGGTGGCGGGGGCTCCCGCGGATTCGGCCGTGGCTTCGGCGGCGGTCATCATCACTTCTTCTTCTTTGGTGGCGGTGGTGGCGGCGGCTTCCTGGTGCTGATCGTCATCGTGCTCGTCGTCGTGCTGTTCGTAGTCTTTCGCGCTCGCCGCCGGCGAAGCGTCTAGCAGTGGGCCTGCGCTCGCTGCTCGGCGGCCGGGGCCGCGCCCGGGCCGACCGGGAGGCAGCGGTGCGACTCGCCGCGGTGGAGGCGGCTGAGGACGACCCGCTCTTCGACGCGAGGGTCGTACAAGAGCGCGCTGGCGCACTGTTCATGGCGATCCAGCGCGCGTGGAGCGTCAACGATCTGACCATGCTCCGGCGGTTGGTCGGCCCGGAGCTCATGGTGGAGTGGGAGTCTCGGCTTGCCGACTTCCGCCGCAGGGGCTGGCGCAACCTGGTCGACGTGCTCGATGGCCCCGAGGTGCGCTACGTGGGCGTGACCAACCGAGCGGGGGAAACGGAGGACCGCGCGGTCGTGCAGCTGACTGCCCGGCTGCGTGACGTCGTCGTGGAACGTGACGGGAACGTGCTGCCCAACGACGAGGGCGAGGTCTCTCCCATCAATGAGTACTGGACCCTGGGCAAGCGTGCTGGGGAGTGGGTGGTGGTCTCCATCGAGCAGGAGCGCGAGGGCGCCCACCATCTCTCCGCACCATTGGTGCCCGCACCCGAGAGCGACAACGTCCGGCTGCGCGCCGAAGCCGTCATGGAGGTCGCCGCGGCAGACACCGTGCGGGCCGATC
>JBBSIW010000432.1:0-1930 GCA_038231895.1 Solirubrobacterales bacterium
CAATGACCAGTGCCGCGACCGGGTCGAGGAAGCTCAGCCCCAGCCCCGCGCCGGCAAGCGCGACGAGGGCGGTCCCGGCCTGCACGGCGCACATGATGTTCTGGATGCCTTCGCCGGCGGTGGCGCCGGAGGCCAGCGTGCTTCCGAGCCGCAGCTTGGCCCAGCCCAGCAGCGGCATCAGGACGATGGCGCTGGCGGTCAGCGCGACGGCCAAGACCGTCGTGTCGGTGTGCCCGCCGTCGACGAGCTTGCGAATCGCCTCTACGAGGAAGTAAGGGGCCAGGAGGAAAAAGCTCGCGGCGACCCACTTCTGCGCGCGAGCCTCGCTGGTGGCCGACAGCGTCCGGCGACCGGTGAAGCGCCAGACGACGATCAGGGATGCGAGCGCCTCGACGAACGAGCTGGCCGCCCAGGTAACCACGCCGAGGCTGTGGGCTTGGACGCCGGCGAGCACGCCGACGAAACCCTCGACGCTCATCCACGCAAGGCTGGCCCAGGCCAGCACCTTGGCTTGGCGGGCCGCGCGCAGCCACGCCTCGCTACGCGCAGCCGAGTCCGGCGACGCCTGTGACGGACCCGGCGCTTCCTGAAGGACGGGCAGTTCGACCGCACTCATGCGGAGACCTTTGCCCCGGCCAGCGTGGCCTCCAGCAGCGCCCGACCGGCGTCGGTCAGCTCGTACATGACCATCTTGCCGTCACGTCGCGACCGGACGAGGCCGGCGGAGCGCAACGCGCGGACGTGATGGGAGACCAACCCCTCCGAGCGAGCGGCAACCCATGAGAGGTCGCAAACGCACAGCTCGCCGTCGCGCAAGGAGTGCGCCAACATCAGGCGCGTCGGGTCGCTCAGTGCCTTCGCGGCAGCTGCCGCTGCTTCGGCATCCTCCGGGTCGAGGCGACTCGCTCGCAACGCCTCGGCTCGCGGGAGGTCAAGACACAGCAGATCGCAGCGGTCATCGCTCATACAAACAGTATGACGCTCGTTAGAGCGAACACGGCAACCCGAGCGTCTGGGCGCGGGCGGCCGTCCGCGTCGCGAGCCCGGCGTCCAGCGCGCGGCGCAGCTCCTCGGCGGGCGGGAGGTCGAGACAGAAGGTCGCACGATCGGGAGACAACGCGACGGTCAGCCCAACGCCGATGGATACGTTGACGGATCTCTGCTCGCGGCGCAGGAAGATTTCAGGCAGCTTGACACAAAGCATTACGGCGCTGCTAACTTCCGGGCATGGCAACCCAAACACTGTCCCCTGCGGTGCAGGACTACGCGAAGGCGATCTACGCGCTCGAGTCGCGGGAGGGAGCCGCGGCGACGACGAACCAGCTCGCCGACCGGCTCGGCGTGACGGCGGCGTCGGCCTCGGGGATGGTCAAGAAGCTCGCCGAGCTGGGGCTCGTCACGCACGTCCCCTACCGCGGCGTCCAGCTCACCCACGCGGGGGAGCGGGTGGCGCTCGAGGTCCTGCGCCGCCACCGCCTGCTCGAGCTCTTCCTGGCCGAGCTGCTCGGCATGCCGTGGGATCGTGTGCACGACGAGGCTGAGGTCCTCGAGCACACGCTGTCGGCCGAGCTCGAGGAGCTCATCGCAGCCAAGCTGGGCGACCCGATCCGCGATCCGCACGGCGATCCCATCCCCTCGCGCGGGCTCGAGGTCGACGAGCGCCCGACACGCAGCGTGGCGTCGCTCCAGGCCGGCGACAGCGGGACGTTCGTGCGCGTGTCGGACTCCGACCCGGCGATGCTGCGCTACCTCGCCGAGTGCGGCATCGCCCCCGGCGACGCCTTCGAGGTCGTCGAGCGCCAGCCGTTCGGCGGGCCGCTGTTCGTGCGCTTCTCCGCGCAGACGCATCCGATCGGCGGCGACCTGGCCAAAGCCATGCGAGTGGAGGTGGATCGATGACCCCGCCCGACGTGCAAGGGGGCGCCGCGAC
>JBBSIW010000433.1:0-1919 GCA_038231895.1 Solirubrobacterales bacterium
CGAGCGATCGGACCATTGGCTGGAGATCCTGCTCGGCGGTGGAGAGCAGGTAGCCGCCCTGGATGGCGGCAAGCGTGACCTGCGCCAGGTCGTCGGGTAGCGCATCCGCATCGATGAGACCCCGCTTTCGCATCGACGCAAACGCACGCTCGAGGGTGCGCTGCCAGTGCCGGAACGCCTCCGCGGCGCGTGCTCGGAGCTCCGGGCTCATCGCGCTCATCTCGACGGCCAGAGACCCGATGGGACAGCCGCGGAAACCCCGGCTCTGCTGACCTTCGAGCAGGGCGTCAAACCATGCACGCAGGCCATTCCAGGTGTCCAGACGGAACTCCTGCTGTGCTCCGAGCACCTGCGCGAGTTGGTGGTCGACGACTGCCGCGGACAGGTCGTCCTTGCTCGAGAAGTAGTGGTAGAGCTGACTCTTCCCGGCCTCTGCGGCATCGAGGACGTCCTCGATGCTCGTGCCGCGCACCCCGCGCTCGTACATCAGCGCGGCCGCCGCCTCGACGATGGCGGCCCGCCGCGCCTGCCCTCGCTGTGTCTTTGGCTCGTGCATCCACCATTCCTCCATCCCCCACCGTAATGTACCGATCGGTCCAGAACCGCTAGCATTTGGACCGGCCAGTACAGAAGGCCAGAGGTCCACGAGGATGGGAGATCTGCATGAGCAGCGAAGTAAATACCGCGGCACTGGAGCGTATGGCGGAGATGGTCAACACCGGCAAGCTCGACACGCTGGACGAGGTTGTGGACCAGGACGCGATCGACCACGATCCCGCTCCCGGTCAAGCGCCCGGTCCAGAGGGCTTCAAGGACTTCTTCACCGCGCTGCGCACGGCGTTTCCCGATCTCCAGCTGGCGCCCGTCACGGTGGTCGCCGACGACGAGCACGTCGCCATGGCCTACACGATCAGCGGGACGCACGAGGGCGAGTTTCAGGGCATTGCGCCGACCGGCCAACGGATCTCCGCGCGCGGAGTTGAGATCGTGAAGTTCCGCGACGGCAAGCTGATCGAGCGCTGGGGCAGCTCGGACGAGGTGGGAATCCTCACGCAGCTCGGCATGAGGATGGCGCGGCCGGGGTCATGAGGACCGTTTGGGCTACACCGGCATCCCGAGGCGCGGTCCTCGCGAGCGTGGGCGACGTTGCCGCCGCCGTGGGCCGCGGGCTGTTCGCCGGCGCAGTGGGCACCGCGGCCATGACCGCATCGAGCACGCTGGAGATGAAGCTGCGCGGGCGGGAGGGCAGCAGCGCCCCAGCCGACGCGGCGGGCAAGGTCCTGGGCGTGCAACCGCGCGACGCGGCGGGGACGGCACGCTTCGCGAATGTCGTGCACTGGGCCTACGGGACGAGCTGGGGCGCCGTTCGCGGGCTGATCGAGGTTGCCGGGCTGCACGGAACGACCGCGACGGCTGCTCACTTCGGGATGATCTGGCCTTCGGCGATGGTCATGCTGCCATCGCTGGGAGTCGCTCCGCCTCCATGGAAGTGGGGGGCGACCGAGCTCGGGATCGATGCCCTTCATCACGCCGTGTACGCGGCCGCCACCGGAGTGGCCTTCGCCGCCCTGGACCGGTCTTGAACGGTCGCGCGCCGGCGGTGCGCTCCCCGAGCCCATGAAGCTCGAGACCGGTCAGGCGTTCCCTGACCTCGACCTCCCCGACCACACGGGTCGGGCGCGTCGGCTGTCGGAGGTGGCGGGTGGCGATCCAGTGGTGTTGTTGTTCTCACGCGGCTGGTGGTGTCCGAAGGAGCAGCGTCACCTGCGCGAGGTCACCGCCCTGCAGAACGAGTTCGAGGTCGCCTATGCGCGCATCGTGGTCGTGAGCGTTGACCCTCCGGAGGTGCAGTCAGCCTTCCGCGCGGGGCTGGGCGCACGGTTCGTCTTCCTCTCCGACGCCGAACGCCGATGGCTGCC
>JBBSIW010000434.1:0-1895 GCA_038231895.1 Solirubrobacterales bacterium
GAGAACACCTACCCCACCAAGATCAAGGTCACCGACGCCGAGATCGCCGCGGTCAACCTCACCGGCAACAGCTTCCACCCCGAATGGAACTACCTCATCACCCCCAACATCACGCCACTAATAAACGAGTGAGCCCTAACCCGCGAACCTGCAACACGCGAGGGCCAGCCCCCTCGCGTCCATACTGACTAGTCGGTCTCGAGGTCTGGTCGGCATCGAAGGTCCTCCCCAAGGAGCTGGTCGATGCACTCCCGCGCCTCGAAGGACGCGGCACGAGCATCCAGCATCAGCCGGCCTGAAAAAACGTACCCTCAAGCCATCGACTCCCTTGCGCCCACCGGGCGCCAAGCCACTCCACGACACGCCCTGGTTGCAGGCGCCACCGGCTTCATCGGCGGCAGGCTCGCCGACGCCCTTGCCACCGCCGGCTGGACCGTTCGCTGCCTCGTCCGCAACCCTGCCCGCGCCGCCCATCTCGCGCAGCGCGGCTTCGAGATCTACGAGGGGGACGTGCTGCGCGAGGAGAGCCTGCGCGGCGCCGGAGAACACGTCGACGTCGCCTACTACCTCGTCCACTCGATGGGCCGCGGAAGCGAGGGCGCCTTCGCCGACCGCGAGCGCGCCGGGGCCCGGGCGTTCGCCAAAATGGCGCGCGCCGAGGGAATCCAGCGGGTCATCTACCTCGGCGGCCTGGGCGACCAACCGCAGTCCGAGCACCTCAGAAGCCGCCAAGCCACAGCCGACACACTGAGCGAGCACGGTCCCCCGCTCACCTACTTTCGCGCCGGCATGGTCGTGGGGCCCGAGAGCGAGTCCTACCGAACGCTGCGCTACCTCGTGCAGCGCCTGCCCGCGATGATCGCGCCGGCCTGGTTGAAGACGGCGACCCAGCCCATCGCGATCGACGACGTGCTCGAGTACCTGGTCCAGGCACCGTCGATTGCCGCGGCGGCCGGGCGGGAGGTGCAGATCGGCGGGCCCGACGTGCTCTCCTACGGCGACATGCTCGACCGGATGGCCGAGGCGCTCGGGAGGCGTCCGCGGCCGAAGATCCCGTTTCCGTTCGTCACGCCGTGGCTGTCGTCGCTGTGGATCGGGCTCGTCACGCCCGTCGACGCCGCCGTGGCACGTCCGCTCATCGAGGGGCTCTCCACTCCGACCACGGTCACGGACCCATCGGGCGCGTCGCTGTTCGACGTACGCCCGATCTCCTTTGGCGAAGCGCTCAGGCGAGCGGTGAGCCAGGATCGTGAGCTACGCTGACCGCAACCGACGCCGCGAAGAACACCGCGAAGGCGAAGACGATCTCCACCCCGATCCGTCAAGCGCCAGCAAGGGGAGCGACATGACAAGGAAGGCTGATTTCAACGCCGAGGAGTGGTCGACGGTGGTCGAGGCTCCGCTGCTGGCAGGAATGCGGGTCATGACCGCCGAGCGTGGGGGGTCGATCCGGGAGACGGTCGCCATCGCCAAGACCTATGCGAAGGCGCGGGAGCAGCAGGGGGAGAGCGAGCTGCTCGATGAGCTCGTGGCGACCCCGCCCGCCCTGGGCGCGAACCGTCCCGGCTCCCAGGAGGAGATCAACGCCATGAGCGCGGAGCGTCTTCGCGAGGCCGTCCGGATCCTGCGGGAGAAGGCGTCACCCGACGAGTTCGAGAGCTACAGCCGGTTCGTCTTGAGCGTGGCCGAGGCGGCGGCCGAAGCCCATCGTGAGGGTGGATTCTTGAAGGTTGGGGGCAAGCAGGTGAGCGAGGGCGAACAGGCGGCGCTGGACGAGATCGCGGCGACGCTGCAGCCCGCGTCTGCCTAGGCGCCGGCAGCTCCCTCGGCGCGCCGCTTGAGCGCCTCCACAGGCGCCTCGATGAAGAAGTGCTTCGCCTTGTCGCGGAACGGCC
>JBBSIW010000435.1:0-1894 GCA_038231895.1 Solirubrobacterales bacterium
CGTAGGCAGCCAGGCCGCGCGGGGCCGTGGCGTAGGCGGAGGATCGCGGGCCACTCGGAGCCGCGAACAGCGAGTCGACCACGACGGCGAGGACGTTGAGTGCGAGGATGGCCCCCGCGCCAAGTGCGGCCCAGCGCCATGTGCGCCCGTGGTTCATCGCCCAGCGACCTCGGAGAGCACCGCCCGCCAACCCTCGCGCGCGGCGCGCGCGTCCTCAGCGCCGGGCAGGGCGCCCCCGTAGGCCACGGCGTCGAACGTCGCGGCCAGGCCGGCGAACGTATGGGAGCGCAGCAGACGCGTGACCTCACCCGAGGTCAACGACGGCCGCAGCGCGATGGCCTCGCGCGCGTCCAAGCGCAGCAGCCCGGCCCGAAAGCGTAGGCGCACCGCGCCGGCGTAGTCGCCGGCGCCCTCGGCCTGCTCCGCTCGGCGCTCGAGCCGCTTGGGGTCTTCGCCCCTCGATCCGACGGCGTCCGCGCGCGCGCCGGCGTCCGTGCCGCCGCTGCCTCGGCGGCGCACGGCTCGTCCGGTGAGGAGCGCGCTCAGGCTCAGGACGACGGCGCCTAGAACGATCCACACCGTGACCCGCCCGCCGGGCAGCAGCGAGGCGATCCGGTCCAGGACCGTGGTCAGGAAATCGCCCAGCGAGCGCAGCGGCCCGCGCAGCGGCTGGGGGACGTGGACGGATCGAAAGCGCCGCTCGCGGAGGATCGCCTCGGCCTGACGCCGCGCGGCGTCCGGGTTGGCCGCGCCCAGGACCACCGCCCCGCGCGCGGGCGCAGTCGGCGTCACTCCTCCGGGCCGGGCGCGGAGGGGGGCGTCCAGCCGGGCGGCGGCGGCCAGTAGGGCGGGGCGCCCGGGCTGGTGTCGGCGCCTGGGGTGGGCGCCTGCGGCGGGACGAATGAGGCCGCTGCGGAGTCGGGCTCGGGGAGCCCCAGGCGCTGTGCGAGGAGCTGCAGGTCGAAGCCCTCCTTGCGGACGCGCAGGTCGAAGTAGAGGAGCGCCGTGACCGCGGCCTGGAACGGCCGTGCCAGCACGCCCGCGAGCAGTCCGCCGAGCGTGCTGAGCAGCAGGGTGAGGACACCGTTGTCCCGTGCGCCGGCGAAGATCAGGCCCACGAACAGGCCCTGCACCACGGCGGAGACGATGCCGGCCAGGATGAACCCGACCAGGAGCGTCGCGAAGCTCGGCCACCACCGGTGGCGCACGAGCCGGAACGATCGCCGCAGCGCGGCGGTTCCCCTGAGCTGCTCGAGCAGCAGCGCCGGCGTGGCCACCGCCCAGGCGACATAGAGCCACACCGCCGGGATGACGAAGGCCAGCGAGGCCAGGACCAGGAAGATCACGAGCATCAGCGCGAGCCACAGCAGCGAGCGCAGCCTTCGGAACGCGAAGCGCAGCGACTCGCGCCAATCCGGCGCCGTTCCCAGGTATGCGTCGGACACGGCCTTCAGGCAGGCCGCCGCGGCCAACGCCGCCGCTACCACCCCGAGCAGGCTGGTGACGGCGATGCCCGCGAGATATGCCGCAGTGTCAGAGCCGGACGTCACGGTGGTCGAGCTGCCGGTGTTGAACGTCCCGAAGTCGCTCAGGGAGTCCTGGGGAAGCGTGGAGAGAAGGATCACAAAGGACAGGAGCTGCACCGGCGCCTGTACGACCAGCACGACCTTCGCCAGGGTCTTGAAGTTGCGCGCGTAGAGCTTGAGGGCGACGTCTAGGATCTCGCCGACCCCCAGCGGGCGCAGTGCCTGGTCAGCCATCGTTTGAGGAATGTACCCCGGGACGCTGGTTCACGATCCCACGCGGGGCACTGCGCCGGAGCGGGCCGGGTAGCGCGAGCCGGCCGCCCGTTGCAGCCATCGCGCGATCCGAGCGCGATCGGGCGACTCGTCGA
>JBBSIW010000436.1:0-1889 GCA_038231895.1 Solirubrobacterales bacterium
AGCTCGAGGTACCAGTCGCAGAGCTCGCCGTAGACGAAGCCGTAGAGGCGCAGCGCCCCGCGCGCGAAGTCATAGGAGTCGATGGCCTTACGGGTCTGGGTTTGGGCCTCGACGAGCCTCGCGAGGATCCAGCGGTCCTCGACCGAGCGTGGATCGGGGCCGGTGCGGGTGCCGTCGGGCACGCCGAGCAGGACGAGGCGCGAGGCATTCCAGAGCTTGTTGGCCAGCTGCTGTCCCTGTCCGACCTTTTCGGCCGAGTAGCGCACGTCCTGCGTGGAGGACATGGCCAGCAGCCCGAAGCGCACCGCGTCGGCGCCGTGGGCCTCGATCTCGTCGAGCGGGTCGATGCCGGTTCCCAGCGACTTGCTCATGCGTCGACCGTCGGGTGCCTGGATGACCGAGTGCACGTAGACGTCGCGGAACGGGACGTCCCCAGCGAACTCGAGGCCCATCATGATCATCCGCGCCACCCACAGAAACAGGATGTCGCGCGCGGTGGAGAGGACGTCGGTCGGGTAGAAGGCGCGCAGCGCCTCGGCCTGCTGAGGCCAGCCAAGCGTGGCGAACGGCCACAGCGCCGAGGAGAACCAGGTGTCGAGCACGTCGGGGTCTCGCTCCCACCCCTCCCCCGGCGGCGGCTCCACGCCGACATAGGTCTCTTGGCCGCGGTAATAGACCGGGAGCTGATGGCCCCACCACAGCTGCCGCGACACGCACCAGGGCCGGATGCTCTCCATCCAGTCGAGGTAGACGCGGCGGTGGTTGTCGGGCGTGATGCGCACGCGCCCCGAGGTCACGGCGTCGATCGCCGGGCCGGCGAGGTGCTCCATGGCCATGAACCACTGCAGCGAGACCAGCGGCTCGATGCGCTCGCCCGACCGATGCGAGTAGGGCACCTCATGGCGATACTCCTCGCGCCCTGCGATCCGACCCTCGGCCTCCAGCGCGGCCACGACGGCGTGACGCGCCTCCAGGACGAGCAGTCCGGCGAATTCCTCGCCGGCCTCCGCGGACATGCGGCCGTCCTCGCCGATCACCGAGACCTGATCGAGGCCGTGCCGGCGGCCGATCTCGAAGTCGTTGGGGTCGTGGCCCGGCGTGATCTTGAGCTGGCCGGTCCCGAACTCGGGCTTGACGTACTCGTCGGCGATCACCGGAAGGCGCCGGCCGACGAGCGGAAGGATCGCCGTACGTCCCACGAGGTCCCGGTAGCGCTCGTCGTCGGGGTTCACGGCCACCGCGGTGTCCCCCAGCATGGTCTCGGGGCGCACCGTGCTCACGGTGACCTTCCCTCCGCCCTCGAGCTCGTAGTCGATCGCATAGAGCGTGTCGAGCTCCTCGCGCTGCTCGACCTCGAGGTCGGAGATCGCCGAGCGCAGACCCGGGTCCCAGTTGACCATGTAGCGGTCCCGATAGATGTAGCCCTTGTCGTAGAGCCCGACGAAGACCTTCATGACCGCCTGGACGTAGGGCTCATCGAGCGTGAAGCGCTCCTCCTGGTAATCGCAGGAGGCGCCGAGGCGCTGAAACTGGGTGATGATCTGTGGCCCGTAGCGCTGCCGCCACTCCCACACGCGGTCCACGAACGCCTCTCGCCCGATCGCCTCGCGGCTCGTGCCCTCGGCGATCAGCTGCTTCTCAACCTGCGTCTGCGTGGCGATGCCCGCGTGATCGGTCCCCAGGACCCACTTGGTCCGCTCGCCGCGCATGCGGTGGTGGCGCACCAGCACATCCTGGATCGACCCGTTGAGGGCATGGCCCATGTGCAGCGACCCCGTGACGTTGGGGGGCGGGATGGCGCTCGAGTAGTTCTCCTCCGGCGTGCCGGCCGGCTCGGCATGGAAGAGCCCGGACTGCAGCCACCGCGCGGCGATGCGCGGCTCGACCTG
>JBBSIW010000437.1:0-1880 GCA_038231895.1 Solirubrobacterales bacterium
GAGCCCGCAGAGCGCCTCGATCTCGACCTCCTCCACGAAACCGAGCGTGCGGAAGTTCGAGGGATGAGCGCGCATGATCGCGCCCACGCCCCCCTCGCCCTCGGCCTGTACGGCGCGCTCGAAGTCGGCCAGCCGCGTTCGATTGGTCGTGCCGACCTCGACCAGCCGGGCACCCGACTGCGCGATCACCTCGGGGATCCGAAACGACCCCCCGATCTCCACGAGCTGGCCGCGGGACACGACAACCGCACGATCACCCGCCAGTGCCGCGGTCGCGAGCAGGACAGCCCCCGCGCCGTTGTTGACCGCCATCGCCGCCTCGGCGCCGGTCAGCTCACAGAGCAGGGCTTCGACGTGCGATTGACGCGACCCGCGCACGCCCGTGTCGAGGTCGAGCTCGAGATTGGCGTAGCCCTCGGCCACGCGCACAAGCGCCTCCCGGGCGCTCGCGGCCAGCGGAGCGCGACCAAGGTTGGTGTGCACGATCACGCCGGTGGCGTTGATCACCCGCCGCAGCGACGGGGCGTGGGACCGGGCGAGCCGGTCGCGCGCCCGCGCCGCGAGGTCGACCTCATCGGTCGCGCCCGCACGCAGCTCGCTCCGCCGCTCCTCGATCGCGGCGCGAGCGGCGGCGACGGCTCCCGCGTGTGACGAGGCGCCCAGGCGCGCGGCCAGCTCCTCCACGGAGGGCAGGGCACGCAGGGCGCTGCGAGCGTCGGGGGCGCCGCGTTCTCGCTGGCTCACCCGAACCATTGTGACGCGTGATTGCGCCCGGACAGTAATCTTCGGCATATGGCCACGGCGCCCGAGCATCGGACGATCGCCCCCATCGTCGGGCCCGACGACGAGCGCCGCTTCACCGACTCGGGCATCGAGGTCAAGGGGATCTACGACGAGGAGGACCTGCCCGTCCCGCTCGAGCTCGGACAGCCCGGCGAGTACCCCTTCACTCGGGCCGTCTACCCGGAGCTGTACCGCAAGCAGCTGTGGACGATGCGCCAGTACGCGGGCTACGCCTCGGCCAAGGAATCCAACACCCGTTACAAGTACCTGCTCGAGCACGGCTCGACCGGGCTGAGCATGGCCTTCGACCTGCCCACCCAGCTCGGCCTGGACTCCGACGACCACCGCTGCCGCGGCGAGGTGGGCCGCACCGGCGTCGCCATCGACTCGATCGACGACATGCGCACGGTGTTCGACGGCATTCCGCTCGATGAGGTCTCGACGTCGATGACGATCAACGCGCCCGCTGCGGTGCTGCTGCTGCTCTACCAGCTGGTCGGCGAGGAGCAGGACGTCCCCTCGGAGAAGCTGACCGGGACCACCCAGAACGACACGCTCAAGGAGTACATCGCCCGCGGCAACTTCATCTACCCGCCCGAGGGGTCGATGCGGTTGACCACGGACCTGTTCGCCTACTGCCACGAGAACGTGCCCCGTTGGAACACCATCTCGATCTCCGGCTACCACTTCCGCGAGCAGGGCTCTTCGGCGGTGCAGGAGGTGGCCTTCACCTTGGCCAACGGGATCGCCTACGTGCAGGCGGCGCTCGACGCGGGCCTGGCGGTCGACGATTTCGCGCCGCGCCTGGCGTTCTTCTTCAACGGCCACAACAACGTCTTCCAGGAGGTCGCGAAGTTCCGGGCCGCACGGACGATGTGGGCGCGGATCATGCGCGAGCGCTTCGGGGCCGAGAACGACAAGTCCCTGCGCATGCGCTTCCACACCCAGACCGGCGGCGTGACCCTCATGGCCCAGCAGTCGGAGAACAACATCGTGCGCGTGGCGCTGCAGGCATTCGCCGCCGTGTGCGGGGGTACCCAGTCCCTGCACACCAACGGCTACGACGAGGCGCTCTCGCTCCCGACCGAGAAGGCGGC
>JBBSIW010000438.1:0-1879 GCA_038231895.1 Solirubrobacterales bacterium
CGGCCGGCGTCTTCTCCTCGCTGATCGGCGGCCCCGGCACGTACGCGATCACCCCGCAGGACCGCTTCGTGTGGGGCGGCTGCTACGAGCCCGGCAGCTTGATCTGGCACAGCCGCTGGATCACCGGTGACGCGACGATCGAGTGCCGCGAGGCGCTCGCGCTGCCAGCCCGGCCCGACCGCGCGGTGGTCCTGCGCCGCGTGACCGCGCGCCACGGCACCGCCCGCGTGCGCGTCGCGCTCACCCCGCGCGCCGGCTTCGGCCATGACGCGCTCAGACACCTGGCCCGCGACGACAGCGGGACGTGGACCGGGCGCTCCGGCGACGTCCACCTCGCCTGGACCGGCGGCGCCGACGCCAGCCCGCAGGCCGACGACCACGGCGGCAAGGCGCTCACCCTCACGCTCGAGCTCGCTGAGGGCGAGCACCACGACTTCGTCCTCGTGCTCGCCGCCGGCGGGCCTGCTGAGGCGCTCCCGGACCCCGAGTGGGCGTGGCAGGGCACCCAGGCCGCATGGCAGGACCGCGTTCCCAAGCTCGAGCACACCGTGGCGCAGCGCGACGCCCGCCACGCCTACGCCGTCCTGTCCGGACTGACCAGCGCCGGCGGCGGGATGGTCGCCGCGGCGACCACCTCGCTGCCCGAACGCGCCCGCCAAGGCCGCAACTACGACTACCGCTACGTCTGGATCCGCGACCAGTGCTACACCGGCCAAGCCGTCGCCACGGCCGGAGCGCACCCTCTCATGGACGACGCCGTCCACTTCGTCCGCGACCGGCTCCTCGCCGACGGCCCCCACCTCAAGCCCGCCTACACAATCACCGGCGACAACGTCCCCGATGAGCGCCCGCTCGGCCTGCCCGGCTATCCCGGCGGCGCAGACATCGCCGGCAACTGGGTCAACCAGCAGTTCCAGCTCGACGCGTTCGGCGAGGCGCTACTGCTGTTCGCCGCCGCCGCCCGCCACGACCACCTCGATGCCGACGCCTGGCGCGCCGCCGAGACCGCCGCCGACGCGATCGAACAGCGCTGGCAGGAGACCGACACCGACGCCGGCATCTGGGAGATCAAACCCGACGCCTGGACCCACAGCCGCCTGATCTGCGCCGCCGGGCTGCGCACGATCAGCCAGCGCGGCCCAGGCGGCGAGCAGGCCGCGCGCTGGATGTCGCTCGCCGACGCGATCGTGGCAGACACCGCTCAACGAGCGCTGCACCCCTCCGGGCGCTGGCAGCGCTCACCCCGAGACGAGCGCCTCGACGCCGCGCTGCTGCTGCCCGCCATCCGCGGGGCGATCCCACCGACCGACCCCCGCTCGATCGCCACCCTCCACGCCATCGCCACAGAGCTCACCCAGGACGGCTACTGCTACCGCTACCAGCCCGACGAGCGGCCCCTCGGCGAGTCCGAGGGCGCGTTCCTGCTCTGCGGACTCTGGATGGCGCTGTCCTGGGCCCAGCAGGGCGACCACGTCGCCGCCGCCCGCTGGTTCGAGCGAACCCGCGCCGCCTGTGGGCCGCCCGGCCTCTGCTCGGAGGAGTTCGACGTCCGCCAGCGCCAGCTGCGCGGCAACCTGCCCCAGGCGTTCGTGCACGCCCTGTTGCTCGAATGCGCCGTCCAGCAGTACACCCCCGGCTGAGCCCCAGGGATCAGCAGGCCGCTGGCCAGCACAGCAGAGAACACTTCCCGGACGTGATCACGCCTCCTCCAGGGGACAAGCGGGCGTCAGGGTTGGCTCTCGCCACGCGCCCGCTACGGACGAACAGCGAGCGCCTCGCGAATGGCCATCGTCGCGGCGGCTCCGGGTCACTGCCCGCGCGGCTTGGCTGGCAGATGTGCAGCGTCCTGGTGATAGATCGGCGAGCGGACGAAGCGAGC
>JBBSIW010000439.1:0-1877 GCA_038231895.1 Solirubrobacterales bacterium
CCTCGATGCCGGCGCTGATGACGCTGGCGATGTCAGGCGCCACCCGGGGGACGCGGACAAGCTGCGCAGCTACTACGGCGAGCTGTTCGCGTGGGAGTTCGACGCCGACAACCCGATGAACTACGGAATGGTGTCGCGCGAGGGCAACACCAACGCCGAGGGCGTCGGGATCGCCGGCGGCGTCGGAGGAGGACCGGAGGGCTATGAGGGCCACGTCACCTTCTACGTGGAGGTGCCCGACGTGGAGGCCGCGCTCGCGAAGGCCGAGAGCCTCGGCGGCTCGCGGGTGATGGGCCCCGAGCAGGTGACCGACGAGGTCGAGATCGGCCTGTTCACCGACCCCGAAGGCCACCAGGTCGGCGTCGTCAAGGCCGCGTTGTAGGAGCCTGCGCGCACCAAGGGCGCCGCGTCCGGCGGGCCGGCGCTCTGGTGCGCAATGCAGCGCGATGCATACGACGATATGCTTTGCTGCATGCGAACGACGGTGGATCTGCCCGACGAGCTGCTGAGGCGGGCCCGTCAGCGCGCGGCCGAGGAAGAGACAACGCTGACCTCGTTGCTTGCGGATGGACTGCGCCTGCGGCTTGATCCTCCAATGAGCAGCTCACAGCCTCGCCGCCAGCTCCCGTTGTCCAGCCTGGGGGGCGGCCTGCATCCGTGGATCGACCCGGCGTCCAACTCCTCGCTCTTGGATGCGGCGGACGACGACGGTGCTGCTGCCTGACGTCAACGTTCTGCTGGCTGCATTTCGGGCAGACCACGACCACCATCGGCCCGCGCGCGCCTTCCTGGAGCAGGCCCGCTCGGAAGCCACGCGGGTCGGTCTGAGCGACGTCGTCCTCATGAGCGTGGTGCGCCTGGCGACCAACACGCGGGTGTTCGTGCGTCCAGATCCGATTGACGCCGTCGTTGACTACGTCGACGCGCTGCTCGAAGGGCCGGCGCAGCTCCTGCGAGCCGGAACGACGCACTGGCAGCGGTTCACCGCGCTCTGTCGACACCTCGGGCTCCGCGGCAATCTGGTCCCCGATGCCTACCTCGCCGCCCTGGCGCTTGAACAAGGCGCCGAGCTCGTCACCTTCGATCGAGGCTTCGGTCGCTACCCCGGACTTCGTTGGCGTTGCCTACTCGATGACTGATGCTTCAGCGGAGAGGGAGGGATTCGAACCCTCGAACGAGGTTGACCCCCGCTACGCGATTTCCAGTCGCGCCCGTTCAACCGCTCCGGCACCTCTCCTGGCGTTCCCCTGAGCGGGAGCGTGAAAGGGTAGCCGCCGGAGCATCGCCTACAGCTGCCAGGCTCCCCCGCGGAGGACGGGGGTCGCCTCGCCGGAGGCACTGATCCCGTCGACCTCGACCTCGTCGCCGCCGATCATGAAGTCGACGTGGATGTCCGAGAGGTTGGCCCGGTCGCGGTCCTCGTCGTCGACCGAGAACCCATAGGCGCGCCCGAACGCGATGTGGCTGGCGGCGTTCTCGTCGAGCAGGGTGTCGTAGAAGACGGTGTCCAGCGCGCCGATCCGTCCCTCGCGATCGACGAGCGCGACCTCGCCCAGGCGGGCGGCGCCCTCGTCGCGCCCGATGATCGTGCGCAAGGTCTCCGCTCCGGTCTCGGCGTCGATCGACACCGCTCGCCCGCTCTCGAAGCGCACCTCCAGGCCGCGGACGATCGTGCCGCTCAGCGCCAGCGGCTTCGTAGCGCGGACGATGCCGTCCACCCGCTCGGGATCGGGCGCGGTGAAGGTCTCCTCCGAGGGGATGTTCGGCATGTGGACGATCCCATCGATCGTCTCAAAGCGCGCGGCGAGCCAGCGCGAGCCCGCCAGCAGCCCGACGCGCAGATCGGTGCCCGGGCCGCGAAAGTGCAGCGCGTCGAA
>JBBSIW010000440.1:0-1872 GCA_038231895.1 Solirubrobacterales bacterium
GGCGGCGTCCACGACGACGACCTCGTCGACCTCCCCCCGCTCGCGCAGCTCCACGAGCGCGGAGACGATCGGCCCGACGGTCTCCGCCTCGTTGCGGGCGGGGAGGCAGACCGACACGCTCGCGGCGCCCGGGCCGTCCGCCGCGCCGAACTCACGGTGGTCGAAGGTGCGCGCCCGCGACCACGCGAGCGCGGCGTCCAGGCTCACCCGCGGCGGCGCGGCGGCGGGTGGTGGACGGATGCGAGCCGGCCCGGCGTGCGGGCGCCGAGCAGCAGCCCGAAGTCGCGCGAAGCCACGTCGTAGAAGCCGGAGTGGGTCACCGGGTCGAGGATGATGCCGCCGAGCCACCCCACGCCGCACGTGAGCCGCGGAACCGCGCCGTCCCCCGCGTCGAACGGGGAACGGCGCGCCCGGGTGCTGCTAGGGGGTGACGTGCACGTAGACCCGGCGGGGCGCCGAGGTGACGGTGTTGTTGTTCGCAAGGGCGCGGACGACCAGCGTGTTGTCGTTGTTCGTGCCCGCGGGGTCGCAGGTGACTGCGGTGCTGATGACGGCGGTACTCGCGCAGCGCGCCACGGCGGCATCGCCGTCGAGGGCGGGACCGGCGATGGTCGCGCTCAGGCCCTTGCCCACGAGGGACGTGCCCGCGCCGATGTAGACGTTGGGGTTCGCGGCCGGCTGGCCGTTGGTGCCCGGCTTGGAGACGACGGTGAACCCGCCCGACTGCTCGACGATGTTCCCGTTCTCATCGAGCAGGAAGAAGCGCGGTGCGGCGCCGGCCGGGCCCTGGTCGCCCTTCGGGCCGGGCTGGAGCTGTCCGGGGCGGAAGTCACGGGCCAGCAGGCTGCCGTCGATCACGTCGCTCGAGCCCAGTGAGCTGTCCCTCACGTCCCGCCCGTTCAGCGAGCCGTCGATCACGTCGCTCGAGCCCAGTGAGCTGTCCCTCACGTCCCGCCCGGTCAGCGAGCCGTTGCGGACCTCGCCGGTGCCGAGGGAGTTGCTGATCACGTCGCTCGCGCCCAGCGAGCCGTCCCTCACGTCCCGCCCGGTCAGCGAGCCGTCGCGGACGTCCGCGCCCGTGATCATGACCGCGGCGTACGACGTGCCGCCCAGCGCGATGAACAGCGCCATCGTCGCCATGACGTTCGCGAAGCTCAGGTGCGAACGGAACCTTCTCGTGATGCTCTTCATCAGCCCTCCTGGGGGGAATGCGGTTGCACGGGCTTGTACGGAACCGGGCCGCTCGAGTTGCGGGATTTCGGGTTGAGCGGGCTCTTATGGGCGGGGTCGTCACCATGGGGTGCGTGAGCATCATCGACTCCTTCCGCCTCGACGGTCGGGTGGCCATCGTCACCGGCGCGTCCTCCGGGCTGGGGGTCGCGTTCGCCGAGGGGCTCGCGCAGGCCGGCGCCGACGTGGCGGTCTGCGCCCGGCGCGCCGAGCGCCTCGAGGACACCCGGAAGCTCGTGGAGCACCACGGTCGCCGCTGTCACACGACCCGCGCCGACGTGGCCGACGTCGAGGACTGCCGCCGCGTGGTGCGGGAGACCATGGACGAGTTCGGCCGGGTCGACGTCCTCGTCAACAACGCGGGGATCGGGACCGCGTTCCCGGCCACCCGGGAGGACCCCGACGACTTCCGGCGGGTCATCGACATCAACCTGAGCGGCTCCTACTGGATGGCCCAGGCCTGCGGGCGGGTCATGCGGCCCGGCTCGAGCATCGTGAACGTCGGCTCGGTGCTGGGCTCGACCACCGCCGGGTTGCCCCAGGCGGCCTACTCGTCGAGCAAGGCCGCGATCATCGGGCTCACCCGGGACCTCGCGCAGCAGTGGACGGGGCGCAAGGGGATCCGCGTCAACGCGCTGGCCC
>JBBSIW010000441.1:0-1864 GCA_038231895.1 Solirubrobacterales bacterium
AGCAAGCTCGAGTCGCTGACCCAAATGCGTGACCACGCCTGCGAGCTCCAGGAGCTGCTGTCCAACGGTCGCCCTGCCAGCCCTGAGCGGGTGGGGCGGATCCTTCACGACGGCTGGCAGCTCAAGCGCGGGCTGGCGAGCACTATCACCACGGATCAGATCGACGAGTGGTATGAGCGCGCGCTGGCGGCGGGAGCCTGGGGCGGAAAGCTCTGCGGCGCCGGCGGCGGCGGCTGCACCCTGTTCGTCGTACCGCCCGAGCGCCAGGACGCGGTTCGGGCGGCGCTCAGTGAGCTCATCGAGGTACACGTCGGCTATGAGGTCCACGGCTCGCGCGTCCTGCTGCCCCCGGGGGACTGATTACCCCCGTCCGCGCCATACTAGGTAGCGTGCCACACGCAAGCGGGGACCCTCAAATGCATCGCCGGCTGTGCGGGCGCAGTCCAAAGGCGCTTAATGCACGCTACGGCGTGCAAACCGCGACTGCAGCTCCCGCCGGGCGCCTCATAACGCGCTCGAGGATGCGTTTGGGGGGCTGGGGGTAGATCGCGGTGGAGGCCCGGACCACATGGACAGATCAGCGTCTTGACGACTTCGCGGAGTCGCTCAAGGACCTTCCTGTCGAGGTCGCAAAGCTTCGAGAGGCGGTGGACCGGCTGACCGAGGAAGCGCGAGCGACGAGGGAGGAGCTGCGAGGGATACGGGGAGAAATGGGAGCGATGCGCAACGACGTCTCGTCGTCGCAACGGCAGATCGCGCAGATCGGGTGGGCGCTGGCCGCCGCGCTGCTCACCGCCCTCATCGCCCTCGTCATCGCCCTGGTCTGAGCTCTGCAAGGGATCACCTGAACCCGATGGAGCCGCACCCAGCGCCCTGCATCGTCTGCGCCGCCAGCCGGGTCGAGCCGTTCCTCGACCTGGGCGAGACGGCGCTGGCGAACAAGTTCCTGACTGCCGACGAGCTCTCCGCGCCCGAGCCCACGTTTGCGCTCGTGGTGGGCTTCTGCCACGGCTGCGGACACGTTCAGCTCACCGAGCACGTTGCCCCCGCGGCGATGTTCGAGGACTACCTGTACGTCTCCTCGGCCTCGGACACGCTCAAGGATCATTTGTGGGACCTGAGCGACGTCGTGGCCGACCGCTTGTCGCTCGCTCATGACGACCTGGTCATCGACGTGGGGGCCAACGACGGGACGCTGCTCAATGGCTTCCGGCGCCACGACGTTCGCACGCTGGCCGTCGACCCCGCGAAGAACCTGGCCGAGCTCTACGGCGAGCCCGGCATCGAGCGCTACACGGGGTTCTTCGACTCACGCTCCGCGGTCGAGATCCGCGACCGGTTCGGGCCGGCCGCGGCGGTGACGGCCACCAACACATTCCCCCACATCCCCAACCTGGCCGACTTCGTCCAGGGCCTGGACACGGTGCTCGCTCCCGGCGGAGCCTTCGTGATCGAGGCGCACTACGTGATGGACATGCTCGACCAGCTCGCCTTTGACACCGTCTACCACGAGCACGTCTCCTACTGGGCGCTGGGGCCGATGATCCGCCTGTTCGCGCGCCATGGCATGCGCGTGGTCGACGTGGAACGGCTGCCACTGCATCACGGGCAGCTGCGGGCTTTCGTCCAGCGCGACGGCGAGGGGGAGGTGGCGGCCAGCGTGGAGGAGCTGGTCGAGCTCGAGCGCGCGCACCGCATCGACCGCATCGAGACCTACCGGTCCTTCGCCGAGGGCGTGCAGCGGCTTCGCACGGAGCTGCGCCGGACGCTGTCCGAGCTTCGGTCGGCGGGCAACAGGATCGTCGGGTACGGCGCCCCCGCGAAGGGCAACACGCTGCTCGGCTTCCTCGGCCTCGGACCCGAC
>JBBSIW010000442.1:0-1846 GCA_038231895.1 Solirubrobacterales bacterium
CGTCGCGTCGTCGATGCTCGAGTGGACGGGCGGCTACGACGACGGCCGCCTCGGCCGCTGGACGCAGGAGGATCTGCGCGAGTACCTGCTCGACTACTTCCCGCGCAAGGTCTCGGTCGACGAGGACAGCTCTGAGTGGGACCCGGCCAAGGCGATGGTCATGCAGATGCTCGCCGAGGGGGTCGATCCGGGCGCGCCGGGCGCGCTCGACGCCTGGACGACGGACTTCAACGCCCGACCCCGCGAGCAGCGCGACGCGATCGTCGGGCCCGCCGCCGACCGCATGGCCGACAGCGCAGGGCGGCGCCCGGCGGGCGGATCGCCGGCGCCCAAGCAGCGCGCCCGGCGCCGCAAGGCAGAGCGCACCGCGCGCAAACGCAACAGGCGACGCTGAGCCATAGCCAGATGTAGCGTCCCCGTCCGCGTGCCCTCACGCTCGCCCTACTCCATCCCACGGACGACTGCCTCAAGCGCACAGGACTGAGCTACGACGACCTGGACGAGTTCGTCGGAATGGACCTGGCCGCCGCTCATGCGTCAGCCGCTCGTAAGGGGCTCACGCTCTTCGAGACCATGGTTGACGGTGAACCGTGGTTCCGGATCATGATCCTCAACTGCAACTGGGTCACCGTCGAAGTGCGCAATGGCAAGATCGAGCGCGTACACGGGCTCGGCTAGCGTCGGCGGCGATGCTCAGCGTCGAGACCGACCAGGCCCTCGCGTTCCGTCTCGCCGGCCACCATCTCCACGCGCACACGGACCCGCTGACCGCGGTCGCCGCGTGCGGCCTGCAGGAGTTCCCGCCGGGCTGGGCGGCCGTCGCGCTGCGTGCTCGCGCCAAGGGCGAGCCCGACCCGGAGGAGGTCGTGGTCGTCAACGCGATGCGCGGGGCGCCGTACCTCGTGCCCCGGGCCGACGTGGCGGTCTTCACCCGCGCGCTCGTGCCCGACGATGACGGCCTCAAGGCGCTCGTGGGGACCAACCCCGCGAAGGAGGTCCAGGCGGAGGGGTTCTCCGTCCGCGAGGCGCTCGACCGGGTCGGCGCCGCGGCGCGTGATGGACTCGCCGGCGGCCCGCTCGACCGCGACGCCTTCCTCAGGCGCTGCGCGAGCGCCTGCCGGCCGGGCTGTTGCCGTGGTGCCGGGGCTGTCAGAGCCACCACGTGCGCCCAGGCTTGTGGCGGGCGCTGGGGCCGCTCGGGGTGACCGAGATGCCGGAGAAGGCGACCTATGCGCTGGCCGCCGAGCCGGAGATGGCGCTGGACGACGCCCGGGAGGAGCTCGCGCGGCGCTTCCTGCGCTGCTACGGGCCGGCCACCCACTCGCACCTGGCGTCCTGGGGGCAGACCGCGCCGGCACACGCCAAGGCCCTGCTCGGGATGATCGAGGACGAGCTCGAGGCGGTGAAGGTCGGCGGCAGCCGCCGCTGGATCCTCGCCGCGGACGCCGGGAGGCTCGAGGCGCCGCCGCCCACTCGCGGGATCCGCCTGCTCGGCGGCTTCGATCCCTACGTCGCCCAGCCCGACCGCGACGCGCTCGTGCCCGACCCGACGATCCGCAAGAAGCTGTTCCCGCCCGTCGGCCGGCCCATGGTGATCCTGCACGATGGCGCCCTCGCCGGGCTGTGGCGCTCGCGCAAGCAGGGCGAGCTGCTCGAGATCACCCCCGAGTGGCTCGGGCCGCCGGTGGACCTCGCCGAGGAGGCCGCAGTCGTCGCCGGGCTGCGCGGCTGCTCGCGAGTGGAGATCCGCTAGGAGCCAGCACGAGAGGGTGTCGGCGATCTCGGCTGGTACTACTGCTAGCGTTCTTACCATGCGTCTGACCACGAAGGGGCAGGTGACGATCCC
>JBBSIW010000443.1:0-1843 GCA_038231895.1 Solirubrobacterales bacterium
CCTCCAGGGCGTGGACGCGGTCAGCCATCAGGCGGCGATGGTCGGTCTCGGCCTCGAGCTCGAGGACGTCACCGAGTACGTCGCTCACAACGACGCCGGCACGGCGAGCCTGCTCCGGGCGCTCGCGCGCAACGACTTCACTGGTCGCCTCGTGCTGGCCAGCTCGATGGTCGTATACGGCGAGGGTCGCTACGGCTGTGAGCGCCACGGCACGGTCAGCCCGCCGCAACGGTCCGCGGCGGCGCTCGAGGCGGGTCGCTTCGAGCCCCGATGCCCGCGCTGCGATCGCGACCTCCGGCCCGAGGCGGTGCCCGAGGACGCGCCGCCGGACCCCCGCAACGTCTACGCCGCGACCAAGCTCCACCAGGAGCACCTGTGCGCGGTGCTCGCGCGTGAGCGCGGCGTCCCGTTGACGGTGCTGCGCTACCACAACGTCTATGGCCCCCGGATGCCCCGCGACACGCCCTACGCGGGGGTGGCGAGCATCTTTCGCAGCGCCCTGGCGGCCGGCAAGGCACCCCGCGTGTTCGAAGACGGTGGCCAGCTGCGCGACTTCGTGCACGTTCGCGACGTGGCCCGCGCCAACCTGCTGGCGCTGTGCGCCGACGCGCCCACGCCCGGCGTGCTCAACGTGGCCAGCGGCACGCCGCGCAGCGTCGGCGACATGGCTGCAGCCCTCTCGCGGGCAGCGGGCCCCGGCGCGCCCGCGCCGGTGGTCACGGGCGACTATCGGCTGGGCGACGTGCGCCATGTGTTCGCCGCTACGGACCGCGCCCGCGAGCAGCTGGGCTTCACGGCGGGCGTGACCTTCGAGGCGGGAATGGCGGAGTTCGCCGGCACCGGCCTCCGGGCGCCGATCTGAACAAACCGTGAATCGCGCGGCGCAGCGGTTGTTCTCGTCACCGCGGCCCGCGAACATGCCGTGCGTCCGTCGAGACCGATGAAGCCGCTCGCCGACCATCCACCGCCCGGGCCCTTCCGGAGCGAATTCTGGCGCAGCCCCCTGCGGGGCCCGTGGCTGGCCTCGGTGCTCGGCCTCGCACTGCTCGTCGCGGTCCCGTTGATCTTCCTCACCGGGGTGCTCTCCCACGCGGCGTACAACCCGGACCTCGGCCAGAACCGCATCACTGGCGGCCGCGGGATCTTCGACATCTTCACCTTCGACTGGCCGACCAGTCCCTCATGGCTCTACGGGCTCAATCAGAGCTCCCACGTGGTCGTTGGAATCGTGGCCATCCCCGTGCTCCTGGCGAAGCTGTGGTCGGTGATCCCGAAGCTGTTCGAGTGGCCGCCCGCCCGCTCGCCGGCGCACGCGCTGGAACGGGTGAGCCTGGCTCTGCTGGTGGGCGGCGGCGTGTTCGAGTTCGCCACCGGCGTGCTCAACGTCCAGGTCTACTACCCATGGAAGTTCAACTTCCTCAAGGCGCACTACTACGGGGCCTGGGTGTTCATGTCCGCCTTCGCCCTCCACACGGTGCTCAAGCTCGTCACGGTCCGGCGTTCGTTGCGCGAACGCTCGCTGCTCGCCGACCTCCGCGTCGACGTCGCCGGCACGCGCCCCGAGACTCCGGTGCATGCGTCGGAGGAGGCCTCGGCCGAGCCGGAGAGCCTCGTGCCGGTCAATCCTGCGGCGCCGACGATGTCGCGTCGGGGGCTCCTCGGCCTCGTGGGGGGAAGCTCGGTGGCGCTCTTCCTGCTCACTGCCGGCCAGTCGATCGGCGGCCCCTTCCGGCGCCTGGCCCTGCTCACGCCGCACGGCCGGGACTTCGGCAGCGGGCCCAACGACTTCCAGATCAACAAGACGGCGTCGGGGGTCGGAGTCAAGGCCCAGCAGACCGGTGCG
>JBBSIW010000444.1:0-1839 GCA_038231895.1 Solirubrobacterales bacterium
CCATGCTGATCACCGTCTCCATCGCCAGGTGCGGTGACCGGGCCGGGGGGCGGGGCCCCACCGGCGGTCGGCCGGACAATCGCGCCCGACCGTGGCTCGCGGACCTCCCGCGGGCGCGCCCGCGGGCGCGCAGGGTGGCGACGCTGCTCCTCGTGGCGCTCTGCCTACCCCTCGCGTTGTCCACGGCGACGGCCGACGCCGCAGGCGTATGGCGGGGCACGACGCTCAACGCCTTCGGCTACGGGCCGGCGGCGGCTCAGCAGGACCTCGACCTCACCCAGCAGGCCGGGGCCAACGCGGTGCGGATCGACATCGGCTGGGCGAACCTCGAGCCCGACGCCGACGGCACGATCGACGCTGCCTACGTGGCCCAGGTCGACGACTACATCCACCAGGCAGACAGCCGGGGTCTGAAGGTCATCGCCATCGTCCAGGGCACGCCCTGCTGGGCTTCATCGGCCCCGGAGAGCCTGCGCCAGAGCTGCGTCGGCGACTGGCGGGGCCGCGGCGTGGCCGCCTACCCCCCGATGAGGGCCTCCGACTACGCCGACGCGGCGGCCTACATCGCACGACGCTGGGCACCGCAGCTCGCCGGCTTGGAGGTGTGGAACGAGCCCAACAACACGACATTCCTGCGCTCCTCCAATCCCGCGCGCGACTATGCGCTCCTGCTCGAGGCCGCCTATCCGGCCATCAAGGCGGCGGCACCCGGCCTGCCGGTGGTGGGCGGTGCGCTTGTGTACTCCGACCGTGACTTCCTCGAAGCCCTCTATGCACAGGGGATCCACGGGTCCTTCGACGCGTTCTCGATCCACCCCTACGACAATCCCCGTGCGGCCCCGCGGTACGGTCCCAAGTACCACTTCGCCGAAGGCGTGCCGTGGGTTCGCGAGGGCATGGTCGCCCATGGCGACGGCGATAAGCCACTGTGGCTGACCGAGTTCGGCTGGCCCACCTGCCCGCCCGCACTCTTCGATTGGTGCGTCTCCGAGAGTGAGCAGGCCGGCAAGCTCACCGACGCGTTCCACACCGCCGCGGGCTGGCCGTATGTGGGCGCGGAGATCATCTACACGCTGCGCGACCCCGGGAGCGATCCAGCCAACTGGCAGGATCACATGGGCCTGCTGAGGACCGACTATTCGCCCAAGCCCGCGTGGGACGCGTTCATCAGGGCGTTGGCTGAGCCACCGGCGTCCCCGCCGGGCGCACCACCCACCTCTCCGCCGGCGGCGCTCGCGTCGGTACCCCGGCCACCTGTTCCGCCCAAGGCCGCCGGGCATCGAGGTCTCTTGGTGACCAGAGCTCGACTCCTTCGCGGTGGCCGCCGCGTTCGCGTCTGGCTGACCTGCGCCGGCCCGAGCCGCTGCCCCGGCCTTCTCCGTGTCCGCCGCAGCGGACGCAGGCAGCCGACGCTGGCCAGCCGACGCGTCAGCCTCGCCGCGGGCAGGCACGGATTCGTCACCTTCACGCTACCGCGGCGCGCGCGTCTCTCCCAGCTCGCGATCATCCTGTCATCGCTGCCCCGCAGCTGAGCCGGCCGGCGCCCCGAGAGGCGTCGACGAGCCGCCGCAGGTGAGCTTGGCCACAGGCAACGAACGACACGAGCCGCGCCGGAGGCATATTCTCTGCCCGTGGAGAGCTTTACGTCTGCGATGACCCGGGATGGCGGGAGCGGGGCCTCGCCATCCGCCGAGGACGCGCTCGATCACGAGACGGATTTGCTCTTCACGCTGCTGGGCGAGGTGGTGGCGGAGCAGGAAGGGGGTGAGCTGTGGGGTGCCGTGCGCGCTCTGCACACGGACGCGGCTGCCATCCGCGCCGGGGACGACGAGGCCGCCG
>JBBSIW010000445.1:0-1831 GCA_038231895.1 Solirubrobacterales bacterium
CGGCGGGCGATCGCATCGCGCAGACTGGGATCTCGCTCCAGGGCATTGGCCACGAGCCAGAAGGTCCCCACCACCTCCGCCGCCTCCATGTCCTCGCGCGAGTCTCCGGCCGCGATGCAGTCCTCACGCGCAAAGCCTCGCGCTTGCATGTGCCGGGCCACGGCGCGAAGCTTGGAGGACCCGCCCGGTATGAGGTGATAGGCGTGGGCACGCGCGACCGTCGGCATCGTCGGCGAGCGCCGATGCAGCACGCCGTTGTCGACCAGGCGCAAGTGGCCCATGCCCGCGCTGCGGAGCACCTCCGCAGCCTCGGAGGGATCGACGTCGCCGCGGAAGAGGTGGGAGATCTCGCGGTCCAGGTGCCAGGGCGCGTGGTATTCGAGGCGCCCTGCGTAGCGGTCGACCAGCAGGGCCGGCGCGCCGGAGTCGGTGATCTGGTCGTGGATGGTGCGCTCGCCCGGCTGGAGCTCGTCGGTGAGGTACTCCTCCTCGCCGTCGATCACCAGGCCGCACCCCACCTCGTAGATGTAGGCGCTCGAGCCGATCAGGCGGGCATCCTCGGACACCTGCGCCTGGCGCCGGCCGCTGTAGAGCACCACCTCGACGTCGGCGCGGTCGCAGGCCTGCAGCGCCTGCACCCCGCTGAGCGAGAACGCTCCCTCACCGTCACGGAGCAGCGACCCCGCGCGGCCGAGCAGGGTCCCGTCGAGGTCCACGTACAGGCAGCGCATCGGCCGGGCAGTCTACGAGCGGGGGGCTGTGCCCAGCGAAGCCAGGGGCGGACGCTCGAGCATCTCATCGCCGCCGGCCGGTGCGAGCCGACCCTCGCGCACGAGGCGCGCCGTCACCGCGCCCAGCACCGCTGCCGCCATCGGCGCCAACGCCACGAGCGGCTGATGGGCGTTCTGGCGGCTGTCGAGATCCACCTGGCAGAGCGCCTCGGTGCCGACCTCGTGGTAGGCGTCGATGAGCATGGCCATCTCGACGGCGTAGCCGGTGGCGAAAGGCAGGCGCTCCAGCAGATCGCGGCGCGCGGCGATCTCTCCGGCCAGCGGCTGGCGCACCCCGGCGAGCTCTGGGTAGAAGCGCGCCAGCAGCGGGCGAGCGGTGAGCTCGTTCACCCGTCCCCCGCCGTCGGCCAACACCGTGTCGCCGACCGCAAACGGCCGCCGGTAGAAGGCCTTGGCAAAGCGCACGCCCGGCTCGCAGGTCACCGCGCCGGCGAGCCCGCAGGCGTAGTGCCCGCCCACGCCCGTCGAGTCACCGTCGATGAAGCACACGACGTCCCCGCTCAGCACGCTCAGGGCGCGCCACATCGCGTCGCCCTTGCCGCGCACCTGGCCGTAGTCGGGCAGCAGCTGCGCCTCTTGACGGACGTCGGCGCCGGCCCGCTCGGCGAGCGCGCCCGTCCCGTCGCGCGAGGCGGCGTCGACCACGACCACCTCGTCCACCGCGCCGACCCTGCGCAACTCAACCATCGCGACGACGATCGGCTCGATCGTCGCCGCGCACTCCCGCGCGGGAATGCACACCGAGATCGTGGTCTCACGCTCGTCGCGCACCCGCTCGGCGGGGAACGCCGCGTGATGAAACGAGCGGATGGGCGGGCGACCACCCAGCCCATCGGCTGAGCGGTCGTGGTCCATCCCCGGCGTCAGACCCCGAGCTCCTCCGAGGCCATCCGCGCGCCCTCGAGCCGCGCGGAGATCTTCTGCATCGCGACGTCGCGCGCGAAGTCCGGCGAGCCGTGCTTGGGCTTCTCGTCGCGGCTGAAGGGCGAGAAGCCGCAGTCATCGGTGGCCCCCAGGCGCTCCGGCGGGATGTACTTGGC
>JBBSIW010000446.1:0-1831 GCA_038231895.1 Solirubrobacterales bacterium
CACGCTGGAGATGATCGCGTCCGAGAACTTCGTGCCCCAGGCCGTGCTCGAGTGCCAGGGCTCGGTGCTGACCAACAAGTACGCCGAGGGGTACCCGGGGCGCCGCTACTACGGCGGCTGTGAGCACGTCGACGTGGCCGAGCAGTTGGCCATCGACCGAGCCAAGGAGCTCTTCGGTGGCGACCACGTCAACGTCCAGCCCCACGCGGGCGCCCAAGCGAACACCGCCGTCTACCACGCGCTGCTCGATCCCGGCGACACGATCCTCGGGCTCGAGCTCGCGCACGGCGGCCACCTCAGCCACGGGATGAAGATCAACGTGTCCGGGCGCCTCTACGACATAGCCGCCTATGGCGTCCGCGCGGAGGACAGCCTCATCGACATGGACGAGGTGGAGCGGCTCGCCCAAGAGCGCCGGCCCAAGCTCATCCTCGCCGGCTGGTCGGCCTATCCGCGCCAGCTCGACTTCGAGCGCTTCCGCGCGATCGCCGACGACGTGGATGCGTTCTTGATGGTCGACATGGCGCACTTCGCCGGGCTCGTCGCCGCCGGTCTGCACCCCAATCCCGTGCCCTACGCGGACGTCGTCACGACGACGATCCACAAGACGCTCGGCGGCGCCCGCGGCGGCATGATCATCTGCCGCGATGAGCACCGCAAGAAGATCGACTCCGCCGTCTTCCCCGGTCAGCAGGGAGGGCCGCTCGAGCACGTGATCGCCGGCAAGGCCGTCACGCTGAAGATCGCCCAGTCGGCGGCGTTCCGCGAGCGCCAGCAGCGCACGCTGGCCGGTGCACGGGCCGTGGCCTCCGAGTTGCTCGGGGCGGGAAACGGCGGCGTCAACGTACTCACCGGGGGAACCGATGTGCACCTCCTGCTCGTCGACCTCCGCGACTCGCCTCTCGACGGAAAGCAGGCCGAGGACCGTCTCCACGAGGTCGGGATCACCGTCAACCGCAACGCCGTGCCGTTCGATCCTCGCCCGCCGGCCGTCTCGTCGGGCCTGCGGGTCGGCACTCCGGCGTTGGCCACGCGCGGACTGGGCGTCGAGGACTTCAACGAGGTGGGCGCCATCATCGGCGACGCGCTCACGCCGGACTTCGAGGCGCGCCGGAGGGAGCTAACCGAGCGGGTGAGCGCCGTCGTCGAGCGCTATCCGCTCTACGGGTGGCTCACGGGACCCGGGTAGATCGGCGCCGCATAGCTACGGCGTCGCGGCTTGCTGCGATGCTGTGCCCGCGCGATGAACGAGCTCGACGCCCTCTACGCGTTCCTCGTCGCGGCGGCGGTCGCCGGGGCCCTGACGCCCGTGGCCGCCGCGCTGGCGCGACGGATCGGCGCGGTCGACCAACCGCGGGAGCGCGGATTGGCAGCTCGCCCCACGCCGCTGCTTGGCGGGGTGGCGATCCTGGCCGGGGTCCTGGCCGCGGGTGCGCTGATCCTCCCCGCTGACGATCAGACCCGGGCCATCCTCGGAGGGGCCGCGGTGATCGTGGCGGTCGGCGCCCTCGACGACGCGCTCGACCTCTCACCCGCGGTCAAGCTCATGGGTCAATTGGGTGCCGCCCTCATCCCCGTCCTCGCCGGCGTGCGCGTGGACGTCGTGACGCTGCCGTTCGTAGGGCACCTCGACTTCGGCGATGCCGGTGGAGCTCTCACCGTGGTCGGGCTCATCGGCCTCATGAACGTGGTGAACTTCTCAGACGGCATCGACGGGCTGGCCGCAGGGGTGTGCACGATCAGCGCCGCCGCCTTCGCGATCGTCGCCTTCGACCTCCAGCGCGAGGCCGCCGGGGTGCTGGCGGCGATCACCGCCGGCGCCGCGCTGGGC
>JBBSIW010000447.1:0-1828 GCA_038231895.1 Solirubrobacterales bacterium
GGCCGCCACACGCCGTCGCATCCGCGGCGAGGGTACGGTGGTCAGGAGAGACCTGCACGACGACGAGGGCGAGCGCATGAGCATCGACGACCACCGCACCCTGACCAACCGTCAGGGCCATCCCGTCCACGACAACCAGAATCAGCGCACGGTGGGAGCCCGCGGCCCCGCGACGCTCGAGAACTACCAGTTCCTGGAGAAGATCTCCCACTTCGACCGCGAGCGCATCCCCGAGCGCGTCGTCCATGCGCGCGGGTTCACGTCCTACGGAGAGTTCGAGGCCTATGGCGCCTGGGGGGACGAGCCGATCGCGAGGTTCACGCGTGCGAAGGTTCTCGCCGAGCGGGGGAAGAAGACGCCCGTCGCGGTGCGCTTCTCGACCGTCGGTGGTGGCCGCGACTCCTCGGAGGCCGCGCGCGACCCCCGCGGGTTCGCGGTGAAGTTCTACACCGAGGACGGCAACTGGGACCTCGTGGGCAACAACCTCGGCGTCTTCTTCATCCGGGACGCCATCAAGTTTCCCGACTTCATCCACTCCCAGAAGCCGGATCCGGTCACCTTCCGCCAGGAGCCCTGGCGCCAGCTCGACTTCATCTCCCAGTCGCCCGAGTCCCTGCACATGGCGATGCTCCTCTACTCCCCGCGCGGCATCCCCGCCTCCTACCGGTACATGCAGGGCTTCGGCGTCAACACCTACAAGTGGGTCGCCGAGGCGGGGGAGACCGTGCTCGTCAAGTATCACTGGATCCCGAAGCAGGGCGTGCGGAGCTGGACCTCCGCCGACGCCGCTGCCGTGCAGGCGGAGGATCTCGGGGCCCACTCCAAGGACCTCCACGAGGCGATCGAGCGCGGCGAGTACCCCGAGTGGGAGCTCCAGGTCCAGATGATGAGCGACGACGAGCACCCCGAGCTACCGTTCGACCCGCTCGACGACACGAAGGTGTGGCCCGAGGACATCTTCCCGCCGCGGCCGGTGGGCCGGATGGTCCTCAACCGCAACGTGGAGAACGTCTTCGCCGAGAACGAGCAGATCGCGTTCGGGACCGGCGTGCTCGTCGACGGGCTTGACTTCTCCGACGACAAGATGCTCGTCGGGCGCACGTTCTCCTACTCTGACACCCAGCGCCACCGGGTCGGCCCGAACTACCTCCAGCTCCCGGTCAACCAGGCGCGGGCGGGCGTCGCCACCCACCAGCGCGACGGCCAGATGACCTACGCGGTCGACGCGACGGGGGAGAACCCGCACGTCAACTACGAGCCCTCGGGGCAGGGCGGCCTGCAGGAGGCCGAGGGCCCGGCGCGAGACGAGGCCGGCCCGGTCCTCCAGGGCCGCCTCACCCGGGCGCCCATCCCGCGGACCGACGACTACACCCAGCCCGCCGAGCGCTACCTCCTCTCCGAGGACTGGGAGAAGGAGGAGCTCGTGGCGAACCTCGCCGACGCGATCGGCCAGTGCCCGCGCCACATCCAGGAGCGGATGATGTGGCACCTGTACATGATCGAGGACGAGCTCGGACATGCCGTCTCCGAGGGCGTGGGCATCACCGCCGACGACGTCCGCCACCTGCCCCCGCTCGAGACGCAGCGCCTCACCGACGACGAGCAGCAGCGGCGCGCCAACCTGGGCCGCAACGGGCGGCGCACCGTCGGCGACGTCATGACGCACTGCGTGCCCAACGAGCGCGACGTGCGGGCCGACGAGCCCGCCGGGGTGACGGGCTGACCCGCCCGGCGGCGCCCGGCCGCCGCCGCTAGCCTCCGGCGCGATGCGCCGCGTGACGTTCTCCCGCAACGTGACGCTGTCGCTCTCGCGGACGTGCCGGTGCTA
>JBBSIW010000448.1:0-1814 GCA_038231895.1 Solirubrobacterales bacterium
CGACCCGATCAGCGTCAGGCGAGCGCGTAGGTCACGCTGACGTTCGCGCTGATCATGCACGTGCTCGTGACCGCCCGCTTGACGCGACCACGGCGGGCCCGGGGGACGGCGGGCTGCGGCGGTAGGCCGCGGGACGGGAGGGGATTATGCACGTTCTGGCGTGCGTGATCCGACCTGCGCCGACGGGCGGTGTCGGTTTGGACGCTCACAATGCGTCAGTCGGGCTCACTGCGGCCCCGAGGGGAAGACGGCTCGGTCGCGGCTGCCGGTGACTTCTGGTTGGCCTCGGGTTCCGTCTCCCCGAGGCTTGTCCGCTGATCCGCCTGGGCAAGTCGGGCCAGTTCGTCCGCTGGAGCGGCGTCCACGACCAATGCAGCCTACGCTCACTCGTCTGCGCTTTCGTGATCTGGAAGCGGGCGCCTGCCTTGGATCGGCCATGAACACGCGATGAACTCGGACCCGGATCGCGTCAGCGGTGGCGCCTGGTGGGAGACTCAGGGGCGGATGACCTCACCCACCGGGCACTCGCGCGGCTCGATCCTCGTGGTCGACGACGAGCCCACGATCGCCGAGGTGCTCGCCCGCTACCTCGAGCGTGCCGGCTATGAGCCCCGCGTGGCCGGCGACGGCATGCAGGCGATCGAGATGGTCGCCACTCAGCGCCCAGATCTCGTCGTGCTCGACATCATGCTTCCGGGCCTCGACGGCCTCGAGGTGATGCGCCGCATCCGCGAGTCTGACCCCGACCGCGTGGCGGTCATCCTGCTGACCGCAAAGGGGGAGGAATCCGACCGCGTGATCGGCCTGCGCCTCGGGGCCGACGACTATGTCGTCAAGCCCTTCTCCCCGGCCGAGCTGGTCGCGCGCGTGGACGCCGTGCTCCGACGCATCGACACGAGTCCCGAGCAGGCGGCGCCCCTGGAATTCGGCGAGCTGCGCATCGACCCGGCCGCTCGACGGGTCTTCGTGGCCGGAGCCGAGGCCCAGCTCACCCAGCGCGAGTTCGACCTCCTGATCTTCCTTGCCCGCCATCCCGGGCAGGTGTTCTCGCGCAACCAGCTCATGGACGCGGTCTGGCAGTACTCCTTTTACACCGACACCTCGACGGTGACCGTGCACATCCGACGCCTGCGCTCGAAGATCGAGGCCGACGCGGGGTGGCCGCGCTTCATCCAGACGGTGTGGGGCGTGGGGTACCGGTTCCAGCCGTGAGGCGCTCGTTGGTCATCCTGGCCGCTGTCGGGCTGGCCGCCTCGAGCGCCGTCGCGCTGGCGCCCGACTACGGGCTCGCCTCGGCCGCCGAGACGTTCGTCCTGCTGATCGGGCTGGGAGGCGGCACCTTGGCGATCGCCCATGCGGGGGCGGCACGGCGCGAGCGGCTGGGTGGGCTCGCCCGCCAGTTCAACTTCGGCGCCGCGCTCGCGGTCGGACAGGTGCTCATCGCCGTCGTGGGCATCGCCGGCCTCATGTTCGTCTCACCCGAGAATGCGGTGATGATCGCGGTCATCGTGGGGTTCGCTGGCGTGATCGCGGTGCGCGCCGCACGCCTGGTGACCGCGGGGGCGCTGCGCGACGTCGAAGCGGTTCGCGACGGCCTGATGGCTGTCGGGGAGGGCGCGCGGGACGTCCATATCACCACGAGCTCGGCTGACGAGCTCGCCGAGCTGGCGGCCGCCGCCAACGCCATGGTGGAGCGCCTGGCCGCCGAGGATGGGGCCCGCAGCGACCTCGTGGCGGCCGTGTCCCACGACCTGCGTACGCCGATCACCTCGCTGCGCCTGCTGGCCGAGGCGATCGGCGACGACATCGTCGAC
>JBBSIW010000449.1:0-1811 GCA_038231895.1 Solirubrobacterales bacterium
CTTCGAGCCCGAGCGCCAGCCCCTGCTCAAGCGCATCGGCGGGGCGATCGTCGCCGCCGCCCTGTTGCTGGTGAAGTTCGGGAAGGCCGCCCTCCTCCTCCTCCCCAAGGCGAAGATCCTCACGACGTCGGGCTCGATGCTGGTCTCCGTGGCGGCCTACTCGTTCATCTGGGGCTGGCAGTTCGCCGTGGGGTTCGTGCTCCTGCTCCTCGTCCACGAGATGGGGCACGTGATCCAGCTCCGGCGTGAGGGGATCCCCGCCTCGGCCCCGCTGTTCATTCCCTTCCTGGGCGCCGTGGTCGGGGCGAAGTCCCTCGGGGACGATGCCGCCGCGGAGGCCCGCGTGGGCCTGGCCGGGCCGATCCTCGGCACGCTCGGCGCGGGCGTCGTGCTCGCCGTGGGCGCGGCCACCGGCAACGACTTCTGGTACGCCCTCGCGTTCACCGGCTTCTTCCTGAACCTGTTCAACCTGCTGCCCGTGGTGCCCCTCGACGGCGGCCGGGCGATGGCGGCGATGGCTCCGTGGGTCTGGTTCCTGGGGTTCGGCGCGATGGTCGTCCTCGCGCTGACCTACCCGAACCCGATCATCCTGCTGATCCTCGTCTTCGCGGCGCTGGAGACCTATCGCCGCTGGAAGGGCCGCAAGCATCCCGAGGCCCAGGCCTACTACAAGGTCAGGCCGCGGACCCGCCTGCTCGTCGCCGCGGTGTACCTCGGGCTCATCGCGCTCCTCGTGCTCGGGATGGACGTCTCGCACGTCGTGCGAGACTTCTCGAACGTCTGAGCTCAAGCCCATGTCCCGGGCCGATAGGGCTCTCGATCAGGCGGACCGAACCCCGGGGGTCGGACCAGGCTCGCGGCTCAGCGGCGCGATTCACCTACCGGAGAGCAGAGAGCGCGTCCGCCGACCGCGTGGCCAACTCCGACACCCTGCGCAGGCGTGCGGACCAGGTCATCCAGGCGCTGCGCGACGTGCTCGCCGGCAGGCTCCTTATCGAGCCGGACCGCTTCCTCGGAGGCGGAGACCCCTTCCAGGCCGGCACCCTCCAACGTCCAGGCGCAGTCCAGAACGTCGGCAATGGTGTCGGTCACCGCCTCGTCGGCTTCCTCGGGCCGCTGGCCGCCGGCCACCGGGTCCCAGCCGGCGGCCGGAACGCGGGTCACCGTGCCGGCGCCGCGCCACCCCGCGCGCCGCGGCGTCGAGCGGCGCGAGTACGGCAGCCGCTCAGCGGTGCTGTCGTCCGACAACGTCGGTGTGGGCGCCGCGGTGGGGGCGGCCATCATCTTGCTGAACCAACTGGCGAGCTCGCGGTCCTCGGCGTCGGGGATATCGACAGTGGAGGGCAGCACGAAGTTCATCTCGCTGTCCATGACTCTGACGCACTCGATGGCTACTGCACGTCCCTTGTCCACAGGCGCCGCCACGCGGTCGGCGTCGAAGGTCTGGGACCCACCCTTGCGAGCGAGAGACGCAGATGCCCGAGTTGACCCGCTCGATCACGCCAAACACAGTGGAGAAGGCGATGCCGAAGCGCTGATGCAGCTCGCTCTCGGCTGCGTTGATGCACGCATTCCATTCGGCGACCGCCGGCTGTGCGAGCTCTCCAACATCGTCGATGAGCTGGTCGAAGCGCCAGCCGTCCATCGCTCGTGCAGACACGAGCACCGCTTTGGTGAGCTGGGAGAACACGCGGAGCCCGAGCGCCTGCCGCGTCAGGTCGGACAGGCACTCAGGCGCACCATCCAGGCGCGTGAGGTCGCCGACCAGGCCGGCCAGCGCGAACCGCGGGAACATGGCGATGTTGATGCGC
>JBBSIW010000450.1:0-1810 GCA_038231895.1 Solirubrobacterales bacterium
GCAGCGCCCGAACGACTGCTGGCCGTTGCCGAGGAGCGCTTCGGCGGGCTGGACGTCCTGGTCAACAACGCCGGCACCACCAGCTCCCGGCCACTGGCGACCCTGACCGACGACGAGTGGCAGGCCCAGTGGGAGCTCAACGTCATGGCTCCGCTGCGACTGATGCGACTGGTGACGCCCCGGATGGCCGACCGCGGATGGGGGCGCGTGGTCAACGTGTCCTCGGCCGCAGGCAAGCGCCCGGGCCTGCACAACGCCGCCTACTCGGTGACCAAGGCGGCCGAGCTGGCCCTCTCACGCGTCGTGGCCGAGGCCAATGCGCGCCACGGCGTCCTGGTCGCGGCGGTGGCGCCGGGGCCCGTCGCCACCCCGCTGTGGACGGGCGAGGGGGGCCTGGCCGATCAGGCCTCGGCTCGCGAGGGCACTTCCAGCGCTGCGGCCATCGCCTCCACGGCCCAACGGATCCCTCTCGGGCGCTTGGGCGCCGAGGAGGAGATCGCGTCGGTGATCGCGTTCCTGTGCTCCGAGCGATCCTCCAACGTCGTCGGGGCGGCGTGGTCGGTCGACGGAGGCTACGCGCCGTTGTTCATCTGAGGCCCACGCTCCGTCGCGGCTGCGGAGCGGCCCTCGAGCGCCTGGTGGTCGGAGATCTGGCGCAGGGCAACCTCGCGGATGTCACCGCCATCGCGGTAGGCGCGAAACCAGTCGACGGTGCGGCTCAGTCCCTCGTCGAGATCCCACCGCGACACCCAGGACAGCCGGCTGCGCGCCCGCGACGAGTCGAGCTTGAGGTAGTGCGCCTCGTGGGGCTGGGGGAGCCCGTCGAGCTCCCAGCGCAGTCCGTCGCCCCACAGGGTGACGAGTCGGTCGGCGATCCAGCGCACCGGCCGCGCGTCTGCGTCGTCGGGGCCGAAGTTCCACCCGGTGGCATTCTCGGAGGAGTTCCACAGGCTCTCGGCGAGCAGCAGGTATCCGCTGAGCGGATTGAGCACGTGCTGCCAGGGGCGGATCGCGTCGGGGCTGCGCACGAGGAGCGTGCGGCCCTCCAGCGCGGCGCGGATGAAGTCCGGGACGAGACGATCCTGCGCCCAGTCGCCCCCGCCGATGACATTGCCCGCCCGCGCCGAGGCGACGGCCGCCTGCGAGCCCTCGCCGGCGCCCGTGAAGAACGAGCGCCGGTAGGCGTCGGTGACGAGCTCGGAGCAGGCCTTGGAGTTGGAGTAGGGATCGTGTCCGCCCTTGGGCTCGTACTCCCGGTAGCCCCACTCCCACTCCCGGTTCTCATAGCACTTGTCGGTGGTCACGTTGACCACCGTGCGGACGTTCCCGACGCGGCGGACCGCTTCGAGCACGTGCACCGTGCCCATCACGTTGGTGGTGTAGGTCTCGAGCGGATCGTGGAAGGAGCGGCGGACCAGCGGCTGGGCGGCCATGTGGAAGATCACGTCCGGACACTGCTCGGCCACCACCGCCCGCACGCCCTCGAAGTCGCGGATGTCGCCCGTGACCCCCTCGACCTCCTGGCCGAGGCGCGCCGACTGAAAGAAGGATGGCTCGGTGGGGATGCTGCGCGAGTAGCCGACGACGTGGCTGCCCATGCTCTGCAGCCACAGCGTCAGCCAGCTTCCCTTGAAGCCGGTGTGGCCCGTGATGAGGACCTTCTTGGTCCGCCAGAAGGCGGGGTTCACTCCCAGAGCTTCCACGGCGGGTCCCCCGTCTGCCACAGCGATTCGAGGTGGTTGCGGTCGCGGACGGTGTCCATGGCGTACCAGAAGCTCTCGTGGCGGTAGGAGGCGAGCTGGCCCTCCGC
>JBBSIW010000451.1:0-1801 GCA_038231895.1 Solirubrobacterales bacterium
AGGCGCCCCACCTGCTTGCCCTCGAGCGCGGGGTCGATGCGCAGGATCTCCAGCGGCTGCTCTTCGCCCTCGGTGTGGGCGTTGACTCCCACGACGAGGCGCTCGCCGGAATCGACCTCCTGCTGGTAGGTGAAGGCAGCATCCGCTATCTCGCGCTGGGGGTAGTTGCGCTTGACTGCCTCGACCATGCCACCCAGCTCGTCGATCTTGGCGAAGTAGTCATAGGCCTGGCGCTCCATCTCATCGGTCAGCGCCTCCACGAAGTAGGACCCGCCAAGCGGGTCGATCGTGTTGGTCACGCCGCTCTCGTGGGCGATGACCTGCTGCGTGCGCAGCGCCACGCGCACGGCATCCTCGCTCGGGAGGGCGAGCGCCTCGTCGTAGGAGTTGGTGTGCAGCGACTGCGTGCCACCCAGGACCCCCGCCAGCGCCTCGATCGTGGTGCGGATCACGTTGTTGAGCGGCTGCTGGGCGGTCAGGGACACGCCGGCGGTCTGGGTGTGGAAGCGCATCAGCCACGAGCGCTCCTCGCGCGCCCCGAAGGTCTCGCGCAGCTCGCGCGCCCAGATGCGACGGGCGGCGCGGTACTTGGCCACCTCCTCGAACAGGTCGATGTGCGCGTTGAAGAAGAAGCTCAGGCGCGGGGCGAAGTCGTCGACTGCGAGGCCGCGCGCCACCGCCTCCTCCACGTAGGTGAGCCCATCCTTGAGCGTGAACGCCAGCTCCTGCGCCGCGGTCGAGCCAGCCTCGCGGATGTGGTAGCCGGAGATCGAGATCGGGTGCCAGCGGGGCATGTGGCGTGAGGCCCACTCGATCATGTCGCCGCACAGCCGCATCGCCGGGTCGATCGGAAAGCACCACTCCTTCTGAGCGATGTACTCCTTGAGGATGTCGGCCTGGATGGTGCCGTCGAGGTGCTCGGGCCCGACGCCGCGCCGCTCGGCCGCGACGACGTAGAAGGCGAGCATGATCGCCGCCGGGGCGTTGATGGTCATCGAGACCGACACCTCCTCCATGGGGATGCCGGCGAACAGGGTCTCCATGTCGTCGAGGACGTCGATCGCGACGCCCTCACGCCCCACCTCGCCCAGGGAGCGCGGATGGTCGGAGTCGTAGCCCATCAGGCTGGGCATGTCGAACGCAGTCGAGAGGCCGGTTTGACCGTGGTCGCGGAGGTAGCGAAAGCGCTCGTTGGTCTCCTCGGCGGTTCCGAAGCCGGCGAACTGGCGCATCGTCCACAGGCGCCCGCGATACATCGACGGGTAGATCCCCCGCGTGAAGGGATACTCGCCCGGCAGGCCCACCGACGCCTGCGGGTCCTCGGGCAGGTCGTCCTCGGTGTAGAGGGGGCGGATGGGCTGGCTGCTGAGCGTGGTGAACGGCGCGTCGCGCTCCGGCGTGCGCGCGTAGCGCTCGCGCTCCCAGCGCTCGGCGTCGGTCAGCTCGTGTGGCTTGGTGGCCATCGTCCCGCGGAGTCTACGCGCGGGTGCCGTGAAGTCGGGCCGAGGCTAGTGCGTCTTGGCGCGGCGATAGAGGTCCAGCATGATCGCGCGAATCAGGGGGGCCGTCTCCCCGAACCCGGGGCAGCAGGTAGGTCCGGCCGGACGGCTGATCCCGATCTCCAGGTGCGGCGTGTCGGACTGGCCGACCTGCCCGCAGCCCACCTGTGCAATGGGCT
Source organism: Solirubrobacterales bacterium (assembly GCA_038231895.1). GTDB lineage: Bacteria > Actinomycetota > Thermoleophilia > Solirubrobacterales > Solirubrobacteraceae > JALYZC01. The sequence goes on from JBBSIW010000451.1 coordinate 1,679, forward strand.
GCCCCGCGGTGACCTGCGCGCCCACCTCGACCAGCGCCGGCCGCGAGTGCCCGTAGTAGACGTGGCGCCCCGCGTAGCGGCCGTGGGCGATCTTGAGGATCGGGGACTGAGAGCCGAAGCCCG
>JBBSIW010000452.1:0-1789 GCA_038231895.1 Solirubrobacterales bacterium
ACATCACGCCGTACGGCGAGATCCCCGAAAACGAGCGCGCGCTCGCCGACGATCTCGTCTTCAATCGCCGCGAGGACGCGCTCGAGCTGTTCATCGGGCACTTCGAGTCCAAGGGCGAGGAGGCCGAGGACGAGAGGGCCGATCCCACCGCGGGCATGGAGCCCGAGGAGGCGCTGCACTGGCACATCCTGCGCCGGCGCAAGGAGGGCGTGGAGGACTGGATCGATCGCTGCGTGGAGAAGATCGAGGCCGTGCCCACGCTCAACCAGGTCCTCCTCCCCGCCATGAAGGAGGTCGGCGACAAGTTCGGGGCCGGCGAGCTGATCCTGCCCTTCGTCCTGCAGTCGGCCGAGGTGATGAAGCGGGCGGTCGCGCGACTGGAGAACTACCTGGATCGCATCGAGGGCCACACGAAGGGAACGGTGGTCATCGCCACCGTGTTCGGCGACGTGCACGACATCGGCAAGTCGCTGGTCAACACGATCCTCTCCAACAACGGCTACACGGTCGTGGACCTGGGCAAGCAGGTGCCGATCGGGACGATCCGCGATGCCGCCCAGGAGCACGACGCCACCGCGATCGGCCTGTCGGCGCTGCTGGTCTCCACGTCCAAGCAGATGCCGCTGTGCATCGCCGAGCTGCACGAGCGCCAGCTCGCCTACCCGGTGCTCATCGGCGGCGCCGCGATCAACCGTGACTTCGGCCGGCGCGTCCTCTACCCCAAGGGCAAGGAGTCCGACGAGGTCTACGACCCCGGCGTGTTCTACTGCAAGGACGCCTTCGCCGGCCTCGGGGTGATGGACCAGCTCGTCGACGAGGACGCCCGCGCGGCCCTGCTGACCAAGATGCGCGAGGACGCTCGCGCGCTCCGCGAGAAGGTCGAGGTCCCCGACGACGCCCCCCCGACGACCGACGCCTCGGTGCGATCCAAGGCACGCACCGACGTCCCGGTCCCCCAGCCTCCGTTCTGGGGCGTGCGCGAGGTCGACGTCGATCTCGACGACCTCTACCCCCACCTCGACCGCCACGTCCTGTTCAAGCTGCACTGGGGCGGGCGGGGCGTGAAGGGCGAGGCGTGGCAGGCGCTCGTGGAGGGCGACGGCGAGGAGGAGGGGTTCGCCCCGCGCCTCGAGCGCATGTGGCGCGAGCAGGACTACCTGCGCCCGCGCGGCCTGCTCGGCTACTTCCCGGCGAACGCCGAGGGCAACGAGGTCGTGATCTTCGACCCCGAGGATCCCGAGCGGGAGCTCGAGCGCCTGGTGTTCCCGCGGCAGCCGCGCCACGACCGCATCTGCCTGGCCGACTTCGTTGCGCCCCTGGAGGGAGCTGACCCCGGCCGGCGGGACGTCGTACCCATCCAGGCGGTGACGGTCGGACCCGAGGTGACCGAGCTGATGGCTCGGCTCGAGGCCGAGGGCGAGTTCGCCGAGCAGCTCTACGTGCACGGCCTGGGAGTGCAGTCCGCCGAGGGCCTCGCGGAGTGGCTGCACGCGGGCGTGCGCCGCGATCTGGGCATCGAGCCCGATCAGGGCCGGCGCTACTCCTGGGGCTATCCGGCCTGCCCGGACCAGTCAGAGCACGAGAAGGTCTTCCGGCTGCTCGACGCGGCACAGATCGGCCTGGGGCTGTCGGGCGGCCACGCCGTCTCTCCCGAGCAGTCCACGCTGGCCATCGTCGTGCACCATCCGCAGGCGGTGTACTTCGGCATGAAGAGCGGCTTCATCCCGAAGGAAAAGGCGCCGGACGAGCTCATCGCCGGCACCGAGCGCGGTGGGACGGTCCCCAGCGA
>JBBSIW010000453.1:0-1779 GCA_038231895.1 Solirubrobacterales bacterium
ACCTACCACCCCGCCCTGATCGACGCCGGCCTCGCCGAACAACCCACCAAGATCCCCTGGCTCGGCGGACGCGAACTACGGTTCCGCTTCCCACCCCGCTAAAACCTCACCACAACTATCTGACCGAGGATCGAGGCTAAGGATGAAGCCCCCGTCGGGGTGCTCGTCCCAATCCCGCGGCTCGAACACTCGAGCGAGCCGGTCGCGATGCATCGTCTCCAAGACCAGGGCGCCCCCGGGACGCAGGACGCGCCGGAACTCCGAGAGGACGCCGACGTCGCCGGCACGGTCGAGGTAGCCGAGCGAGGTGAACAGGCACAGCACGGCGTCGAAGCTCGCATCGGGGAAGGGCAGCTCGCGGTAGTCGGCGCGAACGAGCTTCGGCCACTCCGTCGCGCCCCGGCGCCGCTCGGCTTCCCCCAGCTGCGCCGTCGATCGGTCGGCGCCGGTCAGCCGATAGCCGGCCTCGGCCAGCACGAGCGCGTGGCGTCCGAACCCGCACGGGCAGTCGAGCATCTCCGCGCCTGCCGGCACTCCAGCGAGGCGGACGGCCGCCTCTGCCTCGGCGCCTGCACGCTGCTCATCGGAGGCATGGGCGTAGAGGAGGAAGTAGCTCTCATCGAACAGCTCGTCCCAGCCGCCGCCCATCTCCGGCAACTCGTGTCCCTCGCTCACAGCAGCCGATGCTCACATCTCAACGCCAGCGAAGGACTGCCGCACGCGCGCATGGGTTGCGCGGCGTGGAGCTCACCGGGCACGACCGCCAATGCGATGCGGTCCGCCCGGAGTCCGCAGGAGACCGCAGTACCGTGGCCAGCACCTGATCCGCCACTCAACTCACTTGGCCGGCGAGCCGACTCAATGACTGTGGCACCAGGTCATGCGAAGAGGGGTTCGCCGGTTTCGCGTTCGGCGCAGAGCGACGACTCCACCAGGGCGTCGCCGGTCGCAGCTGCGCGGCCGCCATTCGATGCTTGGATCCGTCGCAACTGGTGGGCGTTCTGTGCCCGCTCATGTCGGTCGGATGGCTGACCTGGGCAGGGTTCGTCGCTCGCGAAGCTCCGCGACACGGCGGTGTTCATTCCCAACTGACCACCTAGCTCGCCAACCTGCCGAATTTCTCGCGCAGGCGGTGGTAGAACGACGCGCCGGGGATCTGCGCCAGCGCCGCGCCACCGTCGCCAAAGCGGACGCCCAGCGCCTCACCGGCGGCGAGCTCGCACGTAGGCCGGCCGTCCACGGTGGCATCCAAGGGCTCGTCCTGCGAGCGGTTCTGCACGCTGAGCCGGTCGTCGGGGGCGACCACCAGCGCCCGGGCGGTGAGCGAATGGGGCGCGATGAACGAGACCGCGTAGCCCTCCACCCCCCAGGCCATCACGGGGCCGCCGTTGGCCAGGTTGTAGCCGGTGGATCCCGCGGGCGTAGCGACGACGAGCCCGTCGCAGCGCACGCGACCGATCTCCTCGCCCTCGATGGCATAGGAGAGGTCTGCCACGCGCAGCCCGGGCTTGCGATGGAACGACACGTCGTTGAGCCCGGTGAACCGCTGACCGGTGCTTGACTCGAGGGAGATCGCCGGCAGGTTGAGGACCTCGAAGTCGCCGGCCAGGGCTCGGGCGAGGCCGGCCTCGAGCTCGTCGGGGTCGACGGTGGCCAGGAAGCCGACCTCTCCGTGGTTGACCGCGAAGACGGGGATCCCAGTGTCGGCGTAGGCCCGCAGCGCCTGGAGGATCGTGCCGTCGCCCCCCAGGACGACGCAGAGGTCGACGTCCGTGCTCA
>JBBSIW010000454.1:0-1753 GCA_038231895.1 Solirubrobacterales bacterium
CGCTGCGGGGTCACTGACGCCGCGTCGCGACAGACCCAAGAAGCGTTTTGCTGTGTCGCCTGCGGCCACACCGCGAACGCGGATATCAACGCAGCACGCAACATCCTCGCGGCCGGACTGGTCGTGACAGCGCGGGGAGCCTACGGCGAAGCTGGCCGGGGCAACGAACCGCGAACCACCCCACGGGACCTCGCCCATGCGGCCTGAGCCTACCGGGGAATCCCCCGCATCTATACATGGGGAGGAAGTCAACGCGTCGCGGCAGTCTAGGCGACTCCGACCTCGCCGCTCGCAGGAACTCGACATCGATCGAGCCAGGGCATTCTTGGCCGGTATCGGACTCTCAGGCGACCGTGGGAGCCGGGCCTCGCCGACGTCCTCCTCCCGCTCAGGCGTTTCGCGCTTCGGATGAATGCCCGCTACTCGCTCGCCGACCCCCCAGACGCCGAGTACAACACGGCCGTCGAGTGCGCCTTCATACGGCTGCGCCAGCAGTCTGCCATTCCACTGCTCAACGTGTGAACGGTGCCCCACCACGTCGCCGTCCGGAGGTCTTCTACCTGACGGAACCGGATACGCGCTCGTCACCAAAGGGCTGGTGGGCCGTCCGGGTCTACTTCCTCGCCTTCTCCCTTGCGGGACCGGAACGCGCCCCTTGCCACGAGGTCGACCAGCACCGGGCATTCAACCGCACCCTGGCCAGGCGTCTCGGGCCGTGGAAAGGTAGATCACGTCGTGAGTCGCTCAGCGAGCCTGGGGGAACAGCCCCGGGGCCGGGAGCCCGAGCGCGCCATCGGCGAGCTTCGGCGGGCTGCTCGCGGTGCGCGGTGGTCAGCCCGGGCGACCGGATGCGTCCGTAATCCGGCCCACCGGCGGGGAAAGCGACCTCCGCTTCGGCGCCCACTCCTACTATGGCCCGTGTGAGGGCCGAGACCCCTGCGCGCCTCGACCGGGGTTTCCTCGCTTTCGCCGCCGTCTTCTTCGTCTTCCACCAGTTCCCCTCCGTCCTGTTCTCCCCCAGGGTTGAGGCGGCTGTCGACGTGCTCACACCGTTCGCAGTCGCGGCGTGCACCGTTGCCGTGATGCTCGCGCTCGGCGCTCCGCGCGGCCCGGTGCTCGCCGCCGTTTTCGCCGGCGTGCTCTACGTCCACGGGCACGGCGTGCACCTGGCCGCGAATTCGATTCACAATGACGGCGTCGAGCGCGATCTCGTCTACTTCTGGGACGAGCGCTTCTCGCACATCGAGGCGGTGCTCGGCTGGTTCGGGCTCGTCGCGGCCTTCTGCTTCGCCGAGCGGATCTCCCCTCTCCCGGCCGTTATGTCGCCGCGGATACTGGGTCTCGCGGCGCTCGTCCTCGGCTGGACGTTCTTCACCAGCACGGTCGAGGGCCAAACGTGGTGGCTCGAGCTCGCCGCATCGGCGGTGTTCGGCGTATGGGCGCTGCGAGCGCCGAGACCGCTCCTGCGCGCGGCGGCCGGGGCCTTCGCAATCGGCGCGGCGCTGATCGGCGTCTGGGCGATCTGGCACGGCGGGGTGCCGGAGTTCAGCGCCGTGTAAGCGTTCGCAAGGCATTTGGACCCTTGCCGGCGGCCACGTCTCAGTTCGGTGCTATCCCCAGGTAGGGCAGGGCGAACGACGCGATCTTCTGAAACGCGGGCGCAGCCACCACGCCCCCGTAGTACTCGCCCTCGGGCTCGTCGACCATGACCGCGACGAGCAGGCGCGGGTCGTGCGCGGGGGCGAAGCCGACG
>JBBSIW010000455.1:0-1739 GCA_038231895.1 Solirubrobacterales bacterium
TACGCTCTTCTACGCCCTGGTGACCGCGACGGAGTTCTTCGTCGCCGGCCACCTCAACGGCTTGCTCTCAGAGCTCCGCGAGCAGCGCATGATCGATTCGCTCTCCGACCACTACATCATCTGCGGATACGGCCGCGTCGGTCGCCAGGTGGCGCGCGACCTGCACGGGGCGGGAGTGAAGTACGTGGTCATCGACGAGGACCCCGACAACCACGAGCTCGCCCGCGCGTATGGGGTGCGGTTCATCGAAGGCCGGCCGTCCGACGATCACGAGCTCCGCTCGGCGGGGATCGAACGCGCTCGCGGGGTGATCGCCTGCGTGGACTCCGACGCCGAGAACATCTTCATCACGCTCACCGCGCGCGAGCTGCGCGACGACATCGCGATCGTGGCGCGCGCCAGCGTCGAGGACTCCGAGAACAAGCTGCGCCGCGCCGGCGCGGACCGGGTCATCTCGCCGTACAAGGCGAGCGGGAGCGAGATGGCGCGCTTTGCCCTACACCCGCAGGTCTCGGGCGTGGTCGACGTCGCGCCCGAGTACCGGATGGAGGAGATCGAGGTCACGGAGGGTTGCGAGGGCACCGGCAAGACGATCGGCGACGTGCGCGGCGGGTCGGTCATCCTCGCGCTGCGCCGCCCGGACGGCAGCGTGACCGTGCAGCCGCCGGCCGAGATCATCCTCGACCCCGGCGATGTTCTCGTGGCCATGGGCACGCTGCGCACGATCGAGCGCCTCGAGCGCCTGTTCGAGCCCACCGCCGCCGCGGCCAAGTGACGCCGCTGGGCGACCTGCGGGCGGCGGTGCGCGCCGCAGCCGCGGACCTGCGAGGCGCCGACGGGACGGCGGCCGCTGCTCCGCCCAACCTCGAGCGAGCACGCAAGCCGGAGTTCGGCGACTACTCGACCAACGCAGCGATGCTGCTGGCCCCGGTCCTCAGCGAGCCTCCTCGGGAGATCGCCGGGCGGCTGGGCGACGCCCTCGCGCGGAGGCTCGGCGATCGCCTGGACCGCGTCGAGGTGGCGGGACCCGGCTTTCTCAACCTGTTCCTCTCCGACGCCTGGTACCGCGATGCGCTGGATGACGCCCTGCGCGAGGGAAGCGGGTTCGGCGGCGGCCAGGCCCAGGTGGCCGAGCGCGTCCTGGTCGAGTTCGTCAGCGCCAACCCCACCGGACCGCTCACCGCCGCCGGAGGCCGGCACGCGGCGTACGGCGACGCGTTGGCGCGCACGCTCGAGTTCGCCGGGCACCGGGTGGCGCGCGAGTACTACGTCAACGATCACGGCGGCCAGATCCGCCGGCTGGGGGAGTCGATCCGCGCGCGCGCTCGCGGCCAGTCGCCACCGGAGGACGGCTACGAAGGGGACTACGTGCGCGAGCTCGCGGCCGACCTTCCCCGTGCGGCTGAGGCCGATCCCGAGGAGCTGGCCCGCGCGGCTGCCGAGCGGATGGTCGAACAGATCCGCGCCACCCTGACGCGCTTCGGGGTCGAGTTCGATGCCTGGTTCTCCGAGCGCTCACTGCACGAGTCCGAGCCCAGCGCGGTAGAGGCGCACTACGGGCAGCTCGAGCGCGAGGGACACATCTACCGCTTGGACGGCGCAGTGTGGCTTCGCACCTCAGCCTTCGGCGACGACAAGGATCGCGTGCTTCAGCGCTCGAGCGGCGAGCACACCTACTTCGCCGCCGACGTCGCCTACCACGAGGACAAGCGCGAGCGCGGGTTCGACCGCCTGATCGA
>JBBSIW010000456.1:0-1729 GCA_038231895.1 Solirubrobacterales bacterium
CCCGCTTCCTGCCCTTCGCCCGTGAGGGGTTGGACGGCGCCCGAGCCGTGCTCGTGGGCTCGCGGCACACGGCTGAGAGCCTGTGGGCCGCGCTCGGGGACCCCGCGCTGCGCGCCCGGACGCGGCTTGGGCCTCCGGGCGTCGACGTGGCCGCATTCGCCCCGCGCCCGTTGGCCGAGGCAGGCGCCGGGGTGGATCGCCTCGTGGATCGCCTGGCCCGCATGCCGCAGCCGGCCGCGCCCGCCGGGTCGGCCTTTGCGCGCGACCCGAAGGCGGCCGCGAGGGCGCTGGCCCGCCTGCGAATCGGCGAAGACCGTCTCGTCGTGTTCGTGGGCAAGCTCATCGTGGCCAAGGGAGTCGATCTCCTGCTCGCGGCGTGGCCGCTGGTGCTCGAGCGCGTCGGGGCTGCACGCCTGGTCGTCGTCGGGTTCGGCGCCTATGGAGACGCCTGCAGGAAGCTCGTGGCCATGCTCTGCGCGGGCGACTTGTCCGCGGTCCGGGAGCTCGCCCGCGCGGGCCGGTCGCTCGAGGGCGGGGAGGGCGGGGGACTCGCCTACCTGCAGGCATTCCTCGACGGCCTCGAGGCCGATGCGGGACGGCGCGCGGCCTACGTGCGGGCAGCTCGCCGGTTGGAGGACCGGGTGGTGTTCGCAGGAAGGCTCGAGCACCACGAGCTGGCAGAGCTGCTCCCGGCGTGCGAGGCGCTCGTCGTGCCCAGCACGTTCCCCGAGGCGTTCGGCATGGTCGCCGCCGAGGCCGCGGCCGCCGGGGTGTGGCCGGTCAGCGCCGAGCACTCGGGGCTGGCCGAGGTGAGCCGGGCGCTGGGCGCAGGGGTTCCGCCGTCCGCGCGCGAGTGGCTGTCCTTTTCCCTGGGACCGGACGCCGTGAGCGACCTGGCCGAGCGTGTGCTCGGGTGGCTCACCGCGCCCGAAGCCGTGCGCGAGCCCGCTCGCGAGGCGTTGGCGAAGACCGCGCGGGAGCGCTACTCGTGGGAGGGCGTCGCCGGGAGCGTCATCGCCGCCGCGCAGGGGCACCTGGACGCGCTCCCCGCGCCATGAAGCCCAGCCAGCTGTCATGGTCTTTAAGCATCGCTGTAGATGCCTCCGTCCACCGCGTCCTTGGATAGAGTTCCGGCCGTGCTCGAGCCGAGGAAGACGCTGTGCTCGTCCGCGATCGCGGGTGCCGTGCTCCTCACGGCGCTCGCTGGCTGCCAGGTCAAGCAGCGCCACGGCGACCTGATCGCGGGCAAGCAGCTGTTCGTCTCCAAATGCGGGTCATGCCACGTCCTCGGGCGGGCGAAGACGACGGGCGTGACCGGCCCCGACCTCGATGCCGCGTTCCACCAGGACGTCAAGGATGGCTTCAAGCGATCGACCATCCGCGGCGTGGTCCAGCAGCAGATCCTCTTCCCCGCCCGCAAGAGCCTGATGGCTCAGTTGTCGCGCCAGGGGAAGATTCCGCGAGATCGGCGCACGGCCGGCAACATCGCGGCCTACGTGGCCGGCGCCGTGGCCAAGCCCGGCCAGGACGCCGGCTCGCTCGGGCGTGCGGTCGCCACGGTGGCGCGCATACCCAACGCCATGGAGAAGGGCGGCACGCTCGAGATCGACGCGTTTCCCTCGGGCGACCTCAAGTTCGTGCCGATCGCTGCCACGGCGAAGCCCGGCAAGGTGATGGTCAAGTCGCTGAACAAGTCGTCGGTCGGCCACAACATCGCCGTGCAGGGGCC
>JBBSIW010000457.1:0-1710 GCA_038231895.1 Solirubrobacterales bacterium
CGTGAATGCCGGCGGCGACGGGGAGCTGGCCCTCGTCCTGCACACCCACATGCCCTACGTCGAGGGCTACGGGACGTGGCCGTTCGGCGAGGAGTGGCTGTGGGAGGCGATGGCTACGTCGTACCTGCCGCTGCTCGACGTGCTCGAGCGCGAGGACGCGGCGCTCACCCTCTCGCTCACCCCGGTGCTGTGCGACCAGCTCGAGGCTCCCGGCGTGGGGGAGCGCTTCCTCGCCTTTTTGCGAAACGTTCGCGCCGAGACCCATCGCCTGGACATCGCAGGCTGCCGGGAGAGCGGGGCGACCGACCTGGTGGCCGAGCTCGAGCATTCTGCCCAAGACTACGAGCGGGCGGCCGAGCGCTTCGAGGCGATCGGCCGAGACCTCCTCGGCGCCCTGGCTCCGCACGCCGCCTGGACGTCCGCGGCCACGCACGCCGTGCTTCCGCTGCTCGCCACCGACGCGGGCATCGAGCTTCAGGCCACCACGGGCATCGCGTCGCATCGGCGCCGCTTCGGCGCGTGGGATGGAGGCTTCTGGCTGCCGGAGTGCGCGCACGCGAGCCACCTGGACCCGCTCCTGCACGAGCTGGGGGTGCGGGCGGCCTGCGTGGACCTTACCGACGTGCTCGGCCGCGCCGCGCCGCGGCAGCTCGCCCCACTCAGCGGCGATCGCGGGCCGGTGCTCGTGCCCATCGACCGCGAGATCCAGGAGCTGGTGTGGAGCCACGGCGGCTACCCGGCCGACGGGCCCTACCGCGACCATCACCACCACACGCTCCACCACCATCGCCCCTGGGGCAACGACGGGCGCCCCTACGATCGGACCAGCGCGCGGGCACTGGCTGCAGAGCACGCCGCGGACTTCGTCGCGCGGGTGCGCCGCCGGCTCGCCGATGCGGCGCCGGCGCTCGGGCATCCGGGCCTGTGCGTATGCGGGCTGGACACGGAGCTGCTCGGCCACTGGTGGTATGAAGGCGTCGCATGGCTCGAAGCGGTCATCGACGAGGCCGGCGCGCAGGGGCTGCGCCTCAGCCGGCTCGACGATGCCCTGTCGCGACACGAGCCGAGACCGCAGCGCGCCCCGCTGCCGATCACGACATGGGGCACTCCGCGCGACCTTTCGACGTGGGACGGTCCGCGCGTGGCCGACTTCGCGTGGCGGGCGCGCGAGGGCGAGCTGCGGGTGATCCGCGCGGGCGCGGCCGTCGCGGACCGTGCGGTACGCGAGCTGCTGGCCCTCCAGGCCTCCGACTGGGCGTTCATGATCAGCCGGGGCCTGGCGGGCGAGTATCCGCGGGAGCGCGCCGCGGCGCATGCGCACGAGCTGGGCTCCGCACTCGCCTCTGTAGGCTGCGCCGCGCCCGGCCTGCGCAACCTGGCGCCCGACCTGATCCTGCCTGCGCCGAATCGATGACCTCGCGCGTCCTGATCCTGTCCTGGGAGTACCCCCCGCTGATCGAGGGCGGCCTGGCCCGTCACGTGAGCAAGCTGGCCGAGGCTCTCGTCGCCGGGGAGGACGTCGAGGTCCATATGCTCACCCGGGGCGATGAGCGCACGCCCGCGGAGGCGGAGCTCGAAGGCGTCATCGTCCACCGCGTCCGCGAGCCACGCCGGCCGCGCGACCTCGGGGAGTTCGTGGCTTGGGTCGAGCACATGAACGCCGACATGCTCGCGGCGGGGGTGGAGCTGGGCGACCGCTTCGACTTCGAC
>JBBSIW010000458.1:0-1710 GCA_038231895.1 Solirubrobacterales bacterium
TGAGAGACTTCCTCGAGACTGCCGTGCGCCAGGCAAATGGTGAGTACGTCCGGCGAGGGCTCGCCCAGGAAAAGGCAGCTGAGCAAGAGCGGGCGCAGGTCGAGGACGGTGCCGAGAGCGCCGACCGCATGACCGACCGCTTTCGCAAGCCCCCTGCGCCCGGCTAGCTGGTTCGAGTTGAGCGGCGGAACGCCGGAGCGTGGCCGGTGAACGGCACGCCCGAGTCTTCCACTCGCCGGCTCCGGCGCGGCCATCCAGGGCGACACGTGCACTGGCGCCTGCTGCGCCTGCGTCCGCGCGGGTTGCGGCGTGGCTCGCTGGCGGCGTTCTTCGTCGTGGTCGGGCCGGGTCTGCTGGCCGGCCTGTCCGACGACGACCCGGCCGGGATCACGACGTATTCGATCCTCGGTGCCCGCTACGGCTATCGCCTGCTGTGGGTGCTGGCCCTCTCGACGGCCGCCCTGATCGTGTTTCACGAACTGGGCGCGCGCATGGGCGTGGTCACCGGGAAGGGATTGCTCACGCTCGTGCGCGAGCGCTACGGCCGGCGGGCCGCAACGTTCGTGATCACGGCCCTCGTGGTGGCCAACCTGGGCACGCTGTGCGCCGAGTTCGCCGGCGTCAAGCTGCTCACAGGCGTGGGAAGAGGCATCAGCGTGCCCGTGGCCGGTGCCGCAGTGAGCCTGCTGGTTCTGCGAGGCTCATTTCACCGGGTCGAGCACGTGCTGCTGGCGCTCGCGAGCGTGTTTGTCGCCTACGTCATCTCCGGCTTCCTCGCCCACCCGGACTGGGGGGCGGCGGCGCGCGGGACGGTCGTGCCGGGCATGCCGCTGACCCGCGACGCCGCACTCGTCGCTGTCGCCACGTTGGGCACGACGCTCGCGCCATGGGGCCTCGCGTTCATCCAGTCCTACGCCGTGGACAAGCACCTGACCGTCAAGGACCTGCGCTACGAGCGGGTGGACGTGATCACGGGCGCGGTGCTGACGGGCGTGATCGGGCTGTTCGTGGTGGTCGCGTGCGCCGCGACCCTGCACGCCCGCGGCATTGCCATCAACGACGCGCGTGACGCCGCCGAAGCGCTCAAGCCGCTGGCGGGCAGCCTCGGCGCTCAACGCGGTGCTCCTGCTGGCGCTGCTGCCCTTCATTCGCAGCCTGGCCCGCGACCCCTCGGTCATGGGCGAGCACGCGATGGGCCGCGCCGGATCCCTGATGTCAGGAGCCGCACTCGGCCTCGTGGCCGCTTCGATCGCAGCCCTCGCGATCCTTTCCTTCACCTAGCGGGGCACTGAGCCGGCCCGACCCGCGACCCTAAGCCAGGGCCGTGGGGGCTCTCAGGTGCCCGGGTGCAGCACCCCGGGTATTGTCCTGCTCGTGACGAACAAGGCGCCCGCGGCGACCCCCGAAGAGACCTTTACGCGCGTCGCGATCGTCAACCGGGGCGAGGCCGCCGTACGCCTCATCCGCGCGGTTGGCGAGCTCAACCTGGAGTACGGCTCCGATATCCGGACGATCGCCCTCCACACGGAGGCCGAGCGGCGGGCGATGTTCGTGCTCGAGGCCGACGAGGCCGTAGTCATCGGCGGTGACGAGAACCCCTACCTCGACCACGCGGAGCTCGAGCGGGCACTGCGCGAGAGCCGCGCCGACGCCGCCTGGGTGGGGTGGGGCTTCGTGGCCGAGGATCCCGCCTTCGCCGAGTGCTGCGCA
>JBBSIW010000459.1:0-1709 GCA_038231895.1 Solirubrobacterales bacterium
GCGAGGGTCAGCCCAAGCCCGACGCCGATCAGCACCTGGGGGGCGATCGTCCAGCCTACGTGGGCCCCCGGCAGCAGGCCCAGGGCCGCCAGGCCCCCTGCCACGGCTACCGCGCCCGTGGCGGCACGCAGCCTCTCTCCACCTACCCGACGCCCCGCGCGGGCCGTCAACAGCGCCGCCGCCGGCATGATCGACACGACACCGGCAGCCTCCGCGGGCGAGAGGCGCCACCCCTCGATCAACATCACGACGAGGAGGAAGAGCGCCGCGGTCAGCGCCGCCGAGACGAGCGCAAGCGCGACGGAGATCCCCACCGGCGGCGCCTCCCGCAGGGAATGCCGGCGGCGCGGGATGGTGACGCTGCGCCCGGCCGCGGCGAGGAGCACAAGCGGCACCTGCGCGGCGAAGATCGCCTGCCAGGAGAGCAGCTCGGTGAGGGCGCCGCCAACCGCCGGCCCGACCGCCGCCCCCAGGATCCCCGCACCGGCCCAGACGGCGATCGCCCGCCGGGTGTCGAGCCCGGCCATCAGCAGCTCCAGCGCGGCGGCCACCACCACCGCCCCGCCCACCGCTTGCGCGCCCCGTGCCGCCACGAGGACCCACAGGGCGGGCGCCAGCGCGCACACCACCGACGCGGCTGCGAAGACCACGAGCCCGGCGCGCCATGCCCATCGGGCTCCGCGCCGCTGCACGAGCCTGGTCGCCGGCAGCGCCGCGAGCGCGAGCGCGAGATTGAAGGCGATCAGCACCCACGCGACATCCCCCACGGCCGCGCCGAACTCGCGCACGACATCCGGCAGCGCCAGCGTGACGACCGAGGAGTCCGCGAGGACCACCCCGACCGCCAGGGCCGCCAGCGCCACCGCCGCCCGAGCGCCACGCGGCTGGTCCGATCGAAGCGGACCGGCCGGGGCCGTGGAGCTCGCGGGCACGCCGGCGATCCTTGCAGATGGCGACGCTCGCAGTCAGTAAGCAGGCGTCGCGTCAACGGCGTCTCGGCGACCCGGTTGGACCAACGGTCGACTGGACGATGCCGGCGTCATCGTCCACACGACGACCGATTCCCCTGTGGGCGCGAGCACCGGACTGAACCGCGACAGGGGGGCTGCTTGCCAGAGGCGCGGTTAGTCACATTAAGATCCTGTGCTTGTCGTTTCGCTTCCGCTCCTCTCGCAGGAGCTCCCCGAGTTCGTCGGCTCGCCCTACAACGACGCGACCGCTCCGGTCGCAGCCCTGCTCAGCGGGTGAGTAGGCGGCGTGTCAACGGCGTGGCGGTCACGCCGTGGACCACGATCGAGAGGACGACGCAGGCGATCGTCGTCCACACCACGACGGACTCCTCCGTCCGCGCGAGCGCGCCCGACTGGACCGTGACCGCAGCGTAGAACAGGGCCGCGACCCCGCGGACGCCGAAGAAGGCCAGGAAGGCGCGCTCGCGGACGGGCAAGAAGCGCCGCCCCGAGGTCAGGAAGACCAGTACGGGGCGGATCACGAAGATCAGCGCGAGCGCCAGCAGCCAGCCCGCCACCCCGGGCATCGACAGCCCGTCCAGGGTCAGCATGGAGCCGAGCAGGAGCAGCACCGCCAGCTCAAGGCACGTCCCCGCGACATCGACTCCGTGGTGCAGGCGCACGTTGAGCTCGCTCGGATCCTCGCCGCGACGGAACGCAAAGCCGGCCGCGAAGACGGCGAGCAGCCCGTAGGCGCCC
>JBBSIW010000460.1:0-1692 GCA_038231895.1 Solirubrobacterales bacterium
ACCCGCACGCTCCCCGACGTGTTCACGATCAGCGCTCCGGTCCAGCTCGAGCGGCTGAGCTATCCGATCGGGTACTGGAACGCCCTGGGGCTGATGGCGGCGCTGGGTATCGTGCTCTGTCTGCACCTGGCGAGCTGCGAGTGCGAGCCGCGCGTCGCCCGTGTGCTCGGCGCCGCGGCGCTGCCGGTCCTGGCGGCGACGCTGCTGTTCACCTTCTCGAGGGGCCCCATCGCCGCCGCCGTGGTGGGGGTGCTGGGCTATGTCGTTATCGCACGCCCGCGCGCGCTGGTGAGTGGCGTGCTCGCCGCCGGCCCGGCTGTAGCGCTGGCGCTGCTGGCCGCCTACCGTGCCGATCTGCTGGCATCGAAGCATCCGACCACGCCCGCCGCCGCGGCTCAGGGGCACGACGTCGCGCTCATCCTGGCGATCTGCGTCGCACTCGCCGCTGGGCTGCGTGCCGCGCTGCTGTGGCTGGACCCGCGCCTGTCTCGCGCGCGGCTTGAGCGGGGCACCAAGCGGCGACTCCTCGCCGGCGCCACCGCGCTGCTGGTCTTGGCCGGCTTGTACGTGGTCCTCGGCACGCCGGCCACCACTCGCCTGCAGGCGCAAGCCAATCGCTTCACCCGCAGCGAAGTGCGCCAGACCGGCGACTACCGCGATCGTCTCACCGACCCGGGCATCAATCGGCTCGATCACTGGAAGATCGACCTGAAGGGGTTCGAAGCCGCGCCATTCCGAGGGCAGGGCGCGGGTACGTTTGCGCTCCTGTGGGCGCGGCAGCGCCCCACCGAGCAGACGAGCGAGGAGGGCCACTCCCTGTATCTGGAGGTCATGGGCGAGCTTGGGGTGGTCGGAATCGCCCTCCTCGCCGCGGTGCTGATTGCCCTGCTGTTCGGCGTTCTCCGCCGCGTCGGTGGGCCCAACCGGGCGCTCTACGGCGCCGTCTTCGTCGCCGCGCTCGTGTGGGCGCTGGCCGCGGGCATCGACTGGTTCTGGGAGGTCCCCGCCGTCACGCTGTGGCTGTTCGCCCTCGTCGGGCAGGGCGCCGCCGCGGCGCTTGCCTGGAGGCCGGCCCACGCCGAGCCCGACCCGGAAGCGCCGGGTCCGCGCCGGTCCGTCCGGGTACTGCTCGTCGCCGGCTCCGTAGGCCTGGCGGCGACGCCGGCCCTCGTCGCCGTCTCCCAGGCTCGTCTTACGCAGAGCGTGAAGGCCTACCGGGCGGGTGACTGCACGCGGGCGAATGCCAAGGCCCGCGCTTCGGTCGACGCTCTGGGCAACCGGCCCGAGCCCTTCGAGGTGATCGGCTACTGCGAGGCACGAGCCGGCCGAACCGGCGTGGCGGAGGAGGCGATGCGGGCGGCGATCGTGCGCGATCCGGCAAACTGGCAGTACCACTATGACCTGGCGCTGGTCCGGGCGGCGGGGGGCCGGGATCCGAGGTCCGAGCTTCGGGTTGCGCAGCGCCTCAACCCCAGGGAGCTGCAGGTGCGCGACGTGCAGGCGCGTGTGCAGACGAACGATCCGCGCACTTGGCGCGCGTCCGTGCGGGACAAGATCGGCCTGCCGGGAGCCGCGGGAGGCTAGATCAGGCCGAGCCGGGAGTGCTGCGGCGCACCACGAAGCCGATCAGCAGCAGCGCGGCCCCGATGAGCAGCAGCGGGATGGCGAGGAAGCCCGTAAACGGCAGCTGGC
>JBBSIW010000461.1:0-1687 GCA_038231895.1 Solirubrobacterales bacterium
CGAGCTCAGAGCGCTTGGGATCGAACGGGACGAGGTCGCCAATCGGCTGGTAAGCACCTTCGAGGTCCAAGACTCCGAAGGCATCGTGGACAGCGTGTTCGTCGAGCCGTAGCGTCTCTGCTTGCGCGACGGATCTAAAAGCCGCTCACCACAGTGCGCTGACGAGGCGCTCGAGGTCCTCCTCGTCGTTCCATGCTCCCACCGAGGCGCGAAGCCAGGGGCGGCCCGGAAGCTCGCGGACGATCACACCCGCCTGTGACAGCGCCAAACGTTCCGAGGGAGCATCAGGGCTCACGAATGTGACGAGCGTCGTGCCGGCCGGTGAGATCACCTCGCGGCCATGCTCGCGCAGGCGCTCGGTCAGGCGGGCGGCCAAAGCCGACGCTCGCGCAAGCACTGTCTCCCATCCGGCTGCGCCGAGCACGCCGAGGGCGGCTACGGCTAACGCCAGCGACTCGGCCGACAGGGCCGGTGCGTCATAGCGCCTGGCGTCGACGTGGAGCGGCGCGTCGAGCCCCCGATCGGTGCGCTCGAAGGAGAGATAGCCCCGTCGTGTCGCGGCCACGTGGTCGCGGGCCGCCGGCGCGACGTAGAGCATGCCCGTGCCATCCGGGCCGCACAACCACTTCTGTCCGGCGCCGGCATAGAACTGCACGCCCAGCGCCCGTACGTCGGTGGGCACCGCGCCGACGCCTTGAGCGCCATCGAGCAGCACCGGCACGTCGAGCGCGGAGAGTGCACTGGGAGCCCGAGCCCCGGTGAGCCAGCTCACGTGCGAACAGGCGACCAGCCGCGTATGCGGCCCGACCTCCTCGGCGAGCGTCTCGAACCCGACGGCGCGGATCGTGACGCCGCGCAGGTCCCGCGCCGCCTGTAGCGCACCGAGCAGACCCGGGTGCTCCTCCTCACTGGTGAGTATCTCGTCGCCGGCCTGGAGGTCGAGGCCGGTCACGACAATCGCGATGCCTTCCGTCGTGGACGTGGTCAGCGCGACGTCAGCCGGTTCGCAGTGCAGCAGTGCGGCATAGCCCGCGCGAAGGCCGGAGCCCAGCTCGATGCGCCGCTCGAAGTGCGCCTGCCAGCGCCCCTCGCGCTCTTGGCGCTGCAGCTCGGCATGGGCGGCCGCTACAGCGGCAGACGGCACGGGCCCATCGGTGCCGGCGTTGAGGTAGGCCAGCCGCCGCAGGACAGGGAACTGGTCGCGCAGGATGGCGACATCCACGGGCCGAGGATAGCCGCGCCGACCTAGCGGCCACAGGCCGGCCATGGCGAGGGGCCCGAGCGCTTGAGCAGGCGCGCTGCGCGCCGTGTCTGCTCGGGCATCGCAGCTGCCGCGGGATCGCCCCGCCCGCCGACTGAGCTCCAGGTCTGGGCCGTGAACTGGTAGGCGCCCCGGTAGGTGCCGCCGCCGCCCACCGAACGTGGGTTGCCGTGTGACTCGCACTCGGCGATGCGGCGCAGAACCGGCGGGGCCGCCTCGCCCTGCTGGTCGAGGCGACGGCGACGCCTGGCCCGCGCGCGTCGGAGGTGCTCGGCGTGCCGATGCGCGCGAAGCTGGCCTTCCAGGCTCGCGTGCCCAGCGGATGAGATCGCGAGCAGGCTTGGAGCGACGAGTGCTGGGGGCTCCGCGTCTGCGCGGGCGGATCCTGTCGGTGCGACGGCGGCGATGGCCGTGGCGAGCGTGAGC
>JBBSIW010000462.1:0-1685 GCA_038231895.1 Solirubrobacterales bacterium
AGGTGCCCGAGGCCGTCGCTGGAGCCGGCCTGCTCTGCCAGGACCGCGCCGATGAGCGCGACGGCGACGGCGATCTTGGCTCCGCTGAGCAGCTGTGGGACCGCCGCCGGCGCCTCGACGCGCCAGAAGGTCTGAGCCCGTGACGCGTCCAGCGTGCGCATGAGCTTGCGCAGCTCCGGGTCCACGCCGCCGAGACCGTCGAGCGTCGTGACCACGATGGGGAAGAAGCAGATCAGTCCCACGATGGCCAGCTTGGGCGCGAGGTCGTAGCCCAGCCAGACCACGAGCAGCGGAGCCACGATGACCACGGGTACCGTCTGCGAGGCGACGAGCAGAGGATACGTGGCGCGCCGCAGGGTGCGCGAGAAGTGGAGGCCGGTGGCGCAGGTCATTCCTACGACGGCCGCGACGGCGATGCCGAGCAGCACCTCGCCGGCCGTGGTGGCGAAGTTGTCCCACAGCAGGCTGCGATCGACCCACACCGACCGGGCGACGGCGCTGGGCGCCGGGAGCAGGAACTCGTCGATCCCGCCGACGTGGGCGTAGAGCTCCCACGCGCCCAGCAGCGCAAGGAGCACCGCGAGCGCGCGCATCAGGCGGCCCCGAGCGCGTTCATGGCTCGCTCGCGCAGGCGGGTCACGGCCGCGTCGGTGCGAGAGCGCGGCCGCGGGAGGTCGACCGGGAGCTCGACGACGAGGTGCCCGGGTCGAGCCGAGAGGACAGCCACCCGGTCGGCGAGCACCACGGCTTCCTCGACATCGTGGGTGACGAGCAGGACGGTCCGGGGCTCGCGCACCAGCGTCCCGGCGAGCCAGCTCTGCATCTCCTGACGGGTCAGCGCGTCGAGTGAGGCGAAGGGCTCGTCGAGAGCGAGCACCGGCTTGCCGGCCAGGAGCGTGCGCAAGAAGGCGACCCGCTGGCGCATGCCTCCGGAGAGCTCGTCGGGCATCGCCGTCTCAAAGCCGGCCAATCCGAACTGCGCGAAGCGGGGAAGCGCCTGATTCCGCGCCCGGGCACGATCCAGTCCCTGGAGGCGCAGCGGGAGCGCGGCGTTGTCGAGTGCGCTGCACCATGGAAGCAGGAGGTCTCGTTGGGGCATGTAGACGGCGGGCTCGGAGTGGATCCGCCCGTCGTCGGGGGACTGAAGGCCGCAGACCAGCTCGAGCAGCGTCGATTTCCCGCACCCGCTGGGCCCGACCACGGCGACGATCTCGCGGGGCGCCACGCGCAGGGTCACGCCAGCCAGCGCAGGCACCGGGCCGCGACGGCCCGCATAGGTCCGGCTGACGGCCTCGATCGACACGCCTCCGTCCCGGGTGCTGAGACGAGGCTCCGCAATCGGAGCCTTCGCAGTGCTCTTCATCGCTCCCTTCGCGGGCATTACCCCACAGGTTCAAAGGGTCAGCGTCAGGCGGATACTGAATCCAACGACGCTATCTCAGCCGGCTGTCCCGCCAGCCCCCCTGTTGTCAACTACCTCGATCCTAGCCGATCACCGCTCCGTGAGCGCCTTGACGAAGTCCTCGAGCTGCGCGGTGGTCCAACACTCGAAGGCGCGGCAGTGGCGCTCGTAGGCGGCGATGACCGAGTCGCCGTAGTTCCAGTACAGGCGCGGCTCGGGATTGAGCCAGAACGTGCGCCCGGCGCGCTGCGCCACCGCGGCGAACACGTCGGCGCGCGGATCG
>JBBSIW010000463.1:0-1660 GCA_038231895.1 Solirubrobacterales bacterium
GCGCGGCGCAAGCTCGACACGACCGAGGCGCTGCCGGCGCCGGGAACGGCGATCGACCTGCCCGAGGTGGCGGCCCTCTGCGATCTCCCCGCGCCGCGGGCGGCGGCCGAGCTCTGGCGGCTGACGCTGGAATCCCGCGCGCGGCCCGAGCGGCGCCTCACGGGCGAGCTCTGGTCGGCGGGCTAGGCTCGGCAGCGCTCCATGCGCCATCTCGGATCTGTCCTCGCGCTCGTCGTGGTGCTCGTCCTGACTCCCACCCTCCCGGCCGCGGCGCAGAGCTCGCCGTTCACGCCGCTGCCGCCGCCGCCGCAGGCACCGGCCCCGGCGCCGGTGCGCACGCCGCCGTCGAGCAGCACCGACAACGGGGGCCTGTCCGCGGGCGCGAAGACGGGGCTCCTCCTCGCCGGTGGCTTGCTCATCGCGGGCATCTCGTGGGTCATCGTCCGCGACGCGCGGCGCTCGGCTCCGCGCCGGCGCGGAGCCAAGGGCGGCGCCAAGGGTGGTCCGGGTCCCCCTCCGAAGCCCGCGGCGGCCCCCGGCGCCCGCGGACGCCCCACGGGCCGCGGCGGCAACGCGCGCAAGCGGGCCCGCAAGGGCGCGAAGACCCGCTAGCGAGCATCGCGGTCACTCAGAGATCGAGGACGAAGCGGAGCGCCTGGTCGAGCGGACGCATCTGCTCGGGTGCGACGATCCCCCGTCGAGTGGAAAGGCGATGGATCGAGATCACGCGAAGCTGGTCACAGCGGGCGTAAGACGTGTGGGCCAACCCGCTCGGGCCGGGCTCGAGCTCGACGTGGCTGCGTAGCCCGTACGCAGTCGAGCCGACGGGAACCACCAGCACCAACCCGCCGGCGCCGTTGTTGATCGTGTCGACCGACACCACGATCGCGGGCCGCACGAAGGCGGGCTCGTGCCCGACGGGCTGGCCCACGTCGACGTCCCAGACCTCACCTCGCCAGATCAAGCCAGGGAGTCCCACTCCTGGCGCTCGGCGAGGTACTGCTGCCACTTCTCGGGATCGTCGCGCAGACCCCGATAGTCCTCGTTGAGCCCGCGCAGGAACTCTTGCCGTTCCAGCGCGTCGATCGCGGAGTGAAGCACTCGATGACCGTCGTCCGGCGACTCCTGGCCAGCGATTGCAGGCGTTCAGAGTCCGGCCGGCGGACCCGAACGGTCGTGGTGCCCTCAGAACTCATGCTCGCCAATGTAGACGATAAGTAGACGGCTAGCCGGGAGCCCGGGGTTGGTGCGTCGACTCCGGCGAGGCCGCGATCGACGTCTAGCAGGGGGCGAAGCAGATCGAGAAGGGCGTCGGGCTGGCCCTGGACGGCCTCGCGGGTGCCAGCGCGGTCTCACCGCCACCCCGGATGAGCCGCCGCGCTCGGGGGCGTCCTCGTCGGCGTGGCGCGCAAAGCCACAGCGCCTACCGTCACCGATCGTGACCGGCGAACTGCATCTCACCGTCGTGTACGAGGAGAGCGACGACGGGTGGGTGGTCGCCTCCGTGCCGCAGGTGCCTGGGGCGATGAGCCAGGGACGCACCCGCGCCGAGGCGCGCGAGAACGTCGTCGACGCGCTCGCGCTGATGCTCAGCCCCGAGACTGGCGACGTCGGCGCCGAGGACCGCGAGCCGCTGCACTTCACGCTCGTCGCGTGAAGC
>JBBSIW010000464.1:0-1658 GCA_038231895.1 Solirubrobacterales bacterium
ACGGCGCACGCGCGATCCCGACGATGTCGACATCTCCTGGACGCTCGGCAACTACCGCTTCGACCTTCCGCTGCTGGCGTCGGCGATGGACGGCGTGGTCTCGCCCACGACGGCCGGCATCATCGGGCGCCTCGGCGGTCTCGCGGTGCTCAACCTCGAGGGCATCTACACCCGCTACCAGGATGCCGAGGAGCAGCTCCAGCGCATCTCGGCGCTGCCCAAGGAACTGGCCACCCGCGCGATGCAGGAGATCTACCGTGAGCCCGTCAAGCCGGAGCTCATCAGAGAGCGCATCGAGGAGATAAAGTCACACGGCGTGGTCGTCGCCGGCTCGCTGACCCCCCAGCGGGTCGCAGGCCACTACGAGATGGTCCTCGACGCGGGGCTCGACGTCCTGGTCATCCAGGGCACCGTCGTCTCCGCCGAGCACGTATCGGCGACCACGGAGCCACTCAACCTCAAGGAGTTCATCGCCTCGCTGGAGGTACCGGTCGTGGTGGGGGGGTGTGCCTCCTACCACACGGGGCTGCACCTGATGCGCACCGGAGCCGCTGGCGTGCTCGTCGGTGTCGGACCGGGTGCGGCGTGCACCACCCGCGGCGTCCTCGGCATCGGGGTTCCTCAGGCCACGGCGATCGCAGACGTGGCGGCCGCCCGCTCCCAGCACATGCTCGAGACCGGCGACTACACCAAGGTCATCGCGGACGGCGGAATGCGCAACGGGGGCGACCTCGCCAAGGCGATCGCCTGCGGCGCCGACGCCTTCATGATCGGCTCGCCGCTTGCCCGTGCCCATGAGGCGCCCGGGCGGGGCTTTCACTGGGGCATGGCCACCTTCCACGCCACGCTTCCTCGCGGCGCGCGCGTGAGCACGACCCAGGACGGGACGATGGAGGAGATCTTGGTCGGCCCCGCGCGGGAGAACGACGGAACGTTCAACCTCATGGGGGCTCTTCGCACGTCGATGGCGACCTGCGGTTACGAGGACATCGCCGA
The DNA here is from genome assembly GCA_038231895.1 of Solirubrobacterales bacterium. GTDB lineage: Bacteria > Actinomycetota > Thermoleophilia > Solirubrobacterales > Solirubrobacteraceae > JALYZC01. Next base: position 997 of record JBBSIW010000464.1, read on the forward strand.
GTTCAACCGCGCCGAGCTGGTGGTCGCGCCCGCGCTGCAGACCGAGGGCAAGCAGCTTCAACGCGATCAGCAGGTGGGCATGGGATCCAACGGCAAGGCGGCTGTCCTCGTCAATGACTGAGGCTGGCGCGGCTCCGGCGCCGGTCGCTGCACCCGAGACGGTCGATGTCGAGCCGCCCGTCGCCACCGAGGAGGTCGTCGTCCTCGACTACGGCGGGCAGTACTCGCAGCTCATCGCCCGCCGCATCCGTGAGCTCGGGGTCTTCTCCGAGCTGCTGCCCCATCACGTCGGGGTCGAGGAGGTCGCCCGGCGCGCTCCGCGCGGGCTGATCCTGTCCGGCGGGCCGGCTTCGGTGTACGCGGAAGGCGCTCCCCGGCTCGATCCCGCCCTCCTCGAGCTCGGCCTCCCGGTCCTTGGCATCTGCTACGGCATGCAGTTGCTCACACGGGAGCTCGGGGGCCGTGTGGAGGGGGCCGAAGTTGGCGAGTTCGGGCGCTCGCAGCTCACAGTCCGCGAGAGTGGCCGCCTGCTCGCGGGGCTTCCCAGCCAACAGACGTGCTGGATGTCGCACCGTGACACCGTGTTTGCGGCGCCGCCCGGGTTTGCCGCGCTCGCCGCCTCCAGCCAATCGCCGGTTGCGGCGCTCGAGTCCGTGCAGCGC
>JBBSIW010000465.1:0-1652 GCA_038231895.1 Solirubrobacterales bacterium
CGGGGTGCCGGTGTTTCGAACGGAGCTGACACACTTCGTCACGCGCGCAGGTCGACGACCTCGATCTGCCCGCGCAGCGCGAGCAGCGCGGGGTCGCCGGTCAGCAGCGGACCACGGTGGCGCTGGGCCGTCGCGGCGGCGAACGCGTCGGCGGAGGAGATGGCGATGGCGCGGCCGGCTCGGCCTACCTCGGCGGCGACGCCGCTGCGGCGGGACTCCGGGCGATGGCCGCGTCGGACTTCGACCGCGCGCTTCCCCACGTGACGGGGCACGACTTCGGCGACGGAGGCGCCATCGAGGTGCCGGTGACGATCGCGTGGGGGACCCGCGACCGCCTGCTCTGGCCCTGGCAGGCCGACCGCGCGGTCGCGGCGATCCCGCTCGCGCGGAAGGTCGTGCTCCAGGGGTGCGGTCACATCCCGACCTACGACGACCCGGCGCAGACCGTCGCGGCGATCACGGGCTCCTGAGCGTTACAACGATGTGCACGTTATTCTGTACTCTGCCGCTCTATGGAGACCGTGCCTCTCACCGACGTTCGCAGCAGCCTGTCCTCGGTCGTTGAGCGGGTTGCGACGACCCATGAGCGGGTGACCATCACGCGCAACGGTCGCCCGGCCGCTGTTCTGATCAATCCCGCGGACCTCGAGGCGCTCGAAGAGACCCTGGACGTGCTTTCCGATCCGGCGAGCATGCAGCAGCTGCGCGAGGGCGAGGCCGCAGTCGCCGCCGGCGACGTCCTCGACGCGGCCGGTCTGCGAGCCCTCGTGGCGAGACGGAATCGCTGAGGGGTGGCCGAGGCGCCGGTAGCGCCCTACCGGCTCCAGGTCGCCCGACCAGCCGCCAGAGCTATCGCCACCGAGCTGCCGGAGGCGGTCGCTGCGGCGGTGGTCGAGCTCATCACCGGCGAGCTCCTGCGGGCGCCTCGCACGGTCGGCAAGCCGTTGCAACGTGAGCTTGAGGGTCGCTGGGCGGCGCGCCGAGGCAGTTACCGAGTGCTGTACGCCATCGACGAGCAGGCCGGCGTGGTCACCGTGCTCACCGCCGAGCATCGGCGTGACGTTTACCGGCGGCGCTGACCCGGTCGCCGCGGCGCCCCGAGCTCACGCGGCGGGAGCCGCCGCCACCCGCACCGGTGCCGGCGTCATCCACGCGGCGACGATGACTAGCGCGAAGGCGATGCCCTGCAACACGATGCCCAGCGCCGAGCCCGGCAGTGGGTCGCCGAAGACGACGATGCCGCCGAGGATCCCGGCGACGTTCGCCGCGGCTCCGGTGACGGCGATCACCGGGACGGCCTCGCCGGTCTGAAGCCCGCGAGCCGAGGCGTAGAACGCGGCGACCGAGGCGATGACCGTGACCAGCAGCCACGGCGAGACGAGCGAGACGAACCCGCCGGAGCCGGCCAGGCCCGTCAGGGCCTTGATGGCGATGTCGGAGACCCCGAAGAGGATCCCCGAGGCGGCGCCGAGCATGACCCCGTGGTGCGCGCCGGGCGCGCCGATGCGCGGGCCCATGATGAGCAGGGTCCCGATGGCCAGCAGTCCGGCCTCGAAGGAGACCATCGCGCTCACCGAGAACTGCGAGCTCGCGCCCTCGTGCCCGGGGATCGTGACCCCGAGCAGCACCAGGCCGCCGGCGGTGAGCGCGAG
>JBBSIW010000466.1:0-1646 GCA_038231895.1 Solirubrobacterales bacterium
AAGCCACGGGTGCCGCGCGTCGAGCCGCTGCTGCACCGCCAGCTCGCGTTCGGCTACAGCCAGGAGGACCTGCGGGTGGTGATCGCCCCGATGGCCGAGTCGGGCGCGGAGCCGACCGGGTCGATGGGCAACGACCTTGCCCTGGCCGGCCTCTCCGACCGCCAGCCCTCGCTGTTCTCCTACTTCAAGCAGCTCTTCGCGCAGGTCACCAATCCGGCAAGCGACTCCATTCGCGAGTCGCTCGTCATGAGCCTTGGCACCGGCATCGGCGCGGAGCGCAACCTGTTCGAGGAGACCCCCGAGCACGCCCACCAGCTCGTGATGCGCCAGCCGATCCTGCGCAGCGCCGAGCTCGAGAAGCTGCGCCAAGTCTCCCAGGACGTCTTCGCCGCCCGCACCATAGACATCACCTGGCCGGGCGTCGAGGGGCCGACGGGAATGGCCCAGGCCGTCCAGCGCATCTGCGCGGAGGCCAGCGACTGCATCGACCACGGGTGCACGGTGATCATCCTCTCCGACCGCAACCTGGGCCCCAGGCGGGTGGCCATGCCGTCGCTGCTGGCGGTCGGCGCGGTTCACCATCACCTCGTGCGCGAGGGCACGCGGCTGGGAGCCGGCCTGGTCATCGAGTCCGGCGAGCCCCGTGAGGTCCACCACATGTGCACGCTCATCGGCTACGGGGCGAGCGCCATCAATCCCTACCTCATGCTCGAGTCCTTGGACGACATGGTCGCGCGGGGGCTGCTGCCCGAGGAGCTCACGCTCGAAGAGGCCGAGCGCAACCTCGTCAAGGCGATCGGCAAGGGCCTGCTCAAGACGATGTCCAAGATGGGCATCTCGACCATCGACTCCTACTGCGGGGCGCAGGTCTTCGAGGCGGTGGGCCTCGACGACGCGCTGATCGAGCGCTACTTCACCGGAACCGCGTCGCGCATCGCGGGCGTGGGCATGGGCGTCGTGGCAACCGAGGCGCTGGCGCGCCACGCGCGGGGGTACCCGGAGCCCGAGTCCGAGCTGCTGCCCGTCGGCGGCCTGTACCAGTGGCGCCGCGAGGGCGAGCGCCGGATGTGGGACCCGGAGACGATCGCGCTGCTCCAGCACTCGGTGCGAAGCGAGGACGGCAGCGCCCAGCAGAGCTATGAGCGCTTCTCCCGGCTGGTCAACGAGGAGAACGCCCGCCACGGGATGCTGCGGGGCCTGCTCAAGTTCCGCGAGGATCTCCAGCCGATCCGGGTCGAGGACGTCGAGCCGGTCGCGGAGATCGTCCGGCGATTCTCCACCGGCGGCATGAGCCTGGGCGCGCTCTCGCCGGAGTCCCACGAGACGCTGGCCATCGCCATGAACCGCATCGGCGGGATGTCGAACACCGGCGAGGGCGGCGAGGACGAGCGGCGCTACCGCCGCGATCCAAACGGCGACTCGCGGCGCTCGGCGATCAAGCAGGTGGCCTCCGGGCGCTTCGGCGTGACGATCGGCTACCTGGTCAACGCGGACCAGCTCCAGATCAAGATCGCCCAGGGCGCCAAGCCCGGCGAGGGCGGCCAGCTGCCCGGTCACAAGGTCGACCGCTACATCGCTGCCCTGCGCCACTCCACCCCCGGCGTCGGCCTCATCTCCCCGCCGCCCCACCACGACATCTACTCGAT
>JBBSIW010000467.1:0-1646 GCA_038231895.1 Solirubrobacterales bacterium
GGGCAAGTTCACCGCCCACCGCTCGGCTCGCGTCCTTCCGCGACTACGGGTTCCCGGCTCCCGCGGTGACGGTCGTCGCGATCGGCATCCTCGAGATCGCCGGCGGGCTGCTGCTCATCGCGCGCCGGGGGATCGCGCCTGTGGCGGTCCTCCTGGCCGGTAACATGCTGACGGCGATCACCGTCTCCGGCTTCGGGGAAGGCGAGTGTGCCGCCCAGCCTCACGCTCGCACCCGCGCTGCTGGCGATCATGCTCGCCCTGCTCGTGGTGGGCCTGCGCGGCGGGCAAGCGCCCGCTTCCGAGCAGCCTGCGCCCAGCCGCTCGTGATGTTTCAGGCCATCGTCCCGATGTTCCGTCCTCCCCAGTTCTCCGTCTGCGAGTGACAGTTCGGGCAGAGAAGCTGAAGGTTCTCCAGCCGGTTGTCCTGCCCGTCTCCGTTGACGTGGTGCAGCTGAAGGGCAAGCGGCCGGTTCTGCCACGTTGCCAGCCCGCACTCCTCACAGCGCGGCTGCTTCAGGCCGGCGCGCAGGAGACGGCCCTTGACGTGATTGCGGTTGCGGATGCCCGCGAGCAACTCGGCGATGGGCATTCCCGCCGGTCGTGTCGTGACCTCGCCGCGGATGACCGCCTGGTGCCAGGAGGCGGTCGAGAAGCCGAACTGGCGCTGCACTTCTCGGACGGTCGCCCCGGCCTCGTAGGCCTTGGCGATGGTGCTCCAGTCGAAGCGGCGCGCGAAGCGCGTGTCGGGTGCGACGCCGAGTGCGCGCAGGTGGTGGGAGACGGTTGGCGGAGTGACGCCGAGCCGGCGCGCTATGTCTGCAGCGGACAGCCCATCGCGGTGAAGCCTCGCGACGTCGTCCCGCCGGACGTGGGGCCGGGACTGCTCCTGAGGAGGGCGAGGGCGAACGTCGCCTCGACCGACGGCCGCGTCCCACGCACCGTTCGAGAACCCGAAGCGCCGCCGGCAGTCGGCGAGGGAGTGCCCCTCCTCGTAGTAGGCACGGATGACGACCCAGTCGTACACGCTGGGCTTGGGGTGCCGGGGGTAGCCGAGTCGGTTCGCGTGGCGGCTGACCGTCGAGGCGCCGACGCCGAGCCGGCGGGCGATCTCGACGCGCGGCAGGCCCTGGTCAAGGAGGCGAGCGATGTCCTCTTGCACAAACGTATGTTCCCATAGGGCCCGGACGGACCCCCGGGAGACGCTCGGCCGCGGGGGCTGTCTCGCATTACACTTCGTCGTCGCCGCTTCCCAAGCGGCCATTGCACTGGGGAATGGTGTAATCGGCAGCACGCGACACTCTGGATGTCGAAGTTGGGGTTCGAGTCCCTGTTCCCCAGCCTTCGTTCTGCTCGACGGGCGCCTCGCCGCCTAAGCAGAGGCAGGTCAGCGGTTCGAGGCGGCGTTTGGCCGACATTCCTCACTTGCGCGGTAACGCCGGCCGCGCGGCCTCTGATCAGAGCCGTGGAGTACCGTGGCGGAGGTGAGCGAGCAGCTGCAGCTCACGGTGGTCTACGAAGACAGCGACGACGGGTGGGTGGTCGCCTCGGTGCCCGTGGTGCCAGGGGCCATGAGCCAGGGGCGGTCCCGCGCCGAGGCCCGCGAGAACGTCATCGACGCGCTCGCGCTCATGCTCAGCCCTGAGCCC
>JBBSIW010000468.1:0-1634 GCA_038231895.1 Solirubrobacterales bacterium
CGGAGCCTGTCAAGCCCGATGAGACAGATTGGTCGGGAATTTAGTGAGCAGCCTCCTCGGTGTCGGGCTTGTTGATCCACGCCGCCACCGGTACCGGTGGCGGCGTGGGCGCGCGGCGGATGAAGCGCTCGGGCGTGGCGGCGTAGGCCGCGTCGAGCACCCGCGCACGCTCGGCGTGGGTCTGCTCGGCGCGGCCGTGGTGAACGGTCGCCGGGGTCATCAGGCCGATCCCGGAGTGGCGGTGCCGGCCGTTGTACCAACCAAAGAACTCGCGGCAGAACGCCCTGGCGTGTTCGATCGAGTCGAAGCGGGCGGGGAAGCCGGGCCGGTACTTGAGCGTCTTGAACTGCGCCTCTGAGTAGGGGTTGTCGGTCGAGGTGTAGGGCCGGCTGTGGGTCTTGGTCACGCCGAGATCGGCGAGCAGCATCGCGACCGGCTTGGAGGTCATCGAGCTGCCGCGGTCGGCGTGCACGGTGAGCTGCCCGCGCGTGATCTGCTGCTGCTCGCAGGCCTGGGCGATCAGCGCCTCGGCGACCGCGGCGGACTCGCGGTGGGCGACGGTCCAGCCGACCGCGTAGCGGCTGAAGACGTCGAGGATCGCGTAGAGGTAGAAGTAGGTCCACTTCGCCGGGCCCTTGAGCTTCGAGATATCCCAGCTGTAGACCTCGTTCGGGCGCTGTGCGAGCAGCTCGGGGCGCTCATATGTGGGGTGGGCGAGCTGGTCGCGTCGCTCGCGCACCCCGCCGTCCTCGCCGGCGAGGATCCGGTACATCGTGCGCTCGGAGGCCAGGTAGCGGCCCTCGTCGAGCAGCGTCGCCCACACCTGAGCGGGCGATGAGTCGACGAAACGCTCCGAGTGCAGCTCGCAGAGCACGGCCTCGCGCTCGACATCGGAGAGCGCCCGCGTCGAGGCCGGACGCGGACGTGCCGGACGCGGCTCGGGCGGGGTGCGGCGGCGATAGAGCGAGGCGCGCGAGGCGCCCAGCGCCCGGCACGCGGGCGCTGTCCCCACCAGCGGCTCCATCTCTGTGACGGCCTGGTCGATCATCGCTTGGGCGTGGCGGCGTCGGTCTGGGTCGCGCTCTTGGGCGCCAGCAGATCCTCCAAGAGCGCTGAGACGTTTCCCTGCACCTCGATCACCCGGCGCGCCGTCTCGAGCTCGGCCTCGGTGCGGTCAAGTCGGCGTCGCAGCGCCTGGTTCTCGACCTGTTCGGGGGTCGGGCCGCGCGGACCGCGCTTGCGCGGCGCGAGGCCCTCAAGCGCGCCGGCGTCGCGCTGCTTGCGCCACGCCGTCAGGTGCGAGGTGTACAGGCCCTCGCGGCGCAGCATCGCGCCAATCTCACCCTTGCGCGTGCACGCCTCGGCCTCGCGCAGGACCCGCAGCTTGTACTGCGCGCTGAACCGCCGCCGGCGCGGGCGCTCGGCCAGCTCGGGGTCGGGCACCCCCCGCGACGACGGCGGCGCGCCCTCCGATTCCCTCCGGTCGCCTCCGGCTCCCTGCGGAACCCGGCGGGCGATCTCCAAGTCCCTCTCGGGCTTCGATGAGTCCAACATCCCAGCACTCCAGTTCTCGCCCTCAGGCTCATTAATCCAACAGGTGAAGCTGTCTCACGCGAGCTTGGCAGAGAGGGGCC
>JBBSIW010000469.1:0-1633 GCA_038231895.1 Solirubrobacterales bacterium
CCGGTGAAGCGGGCGACGGAGTCGGTGAACCCCCATTCCGGGTAGAACCGCGGCGGTGCGGTGGGGAACACGACGTAGAGCACGAGCGCGAAACCCATCGCCACGACGAGCATGTTGCGCACGAAGTAGAAGCTGTGGTTGTGCCAGAGATATAGGTAGATGAGCGCGCTGATGGTCAGGGTGAAGTGGAAGTGGACGTACATGTAGCTCACCGCGTCGATCAGCCAGCTCGACCCGGTGGCCCAGCCCTGGATGGCGGGCTCGACGAAGGTGTGCAAGCTGCGCTCGAGCGAGATCACCTGCCGCCCGTTCTCAAAGGACTCGGCCGCCTTGCCGTCCACCGCGCCGCGGACGAGGCGGTAGCCGTAGTAGACGATCAGGAACAGCGCGATCTGCCACGCGGCGTCGAGCACGCCGTGCGGGAAGAAGCGGTGTCTGAGGAGGCGCAGGTCGGCGAGCACGAGCGTCGCCATGTTAACGTGCCGGAACCCGGTCTCGGACGGGCGGGCTCACCGCCGACAGTCAATTCCGCGGCCCACCACGCGATCGATGGAGAAGTCGATGGCGATGCGCACCGGCCCGGCCCGGCTGATCCGCAGGCCCAGGAGATCGTCGGCGCCCCGTCGCACGCACGCCGCCCCGGCGACCACCTTCCAGTAGGGGCTATAGCGCACGCGCACGAGGGCATCGCCCGGGTGCTCCGCCTGCACGCTGACCGAGGTCGGTTGCAGTCGCGTCAGCCGGGCCGCGCCGCCGACCAAGGGGGTTGGCGCGGCCACGGCAAAGACCCGCCAGTGCCTCCCCCTCCAGACCGGTTGCAGATAGGGGAGCCCTGCGCGCACGAGTCGGCCCTCCTTGCGCCCGGCGAAGTCGAGCTTGGCGTCGGGAAGGGCGACGTAGTGGACGCCCAGGGTGTCGAGCCATCGGCGATAGGAGCCGGCATCGAGCGCCTTGCGGTAGAACAGCTCCCCGAAGCGAGTGTCCAGCTGGCGCTCCCAGCCGCGGGCCAGGGGAAAGCGCTCCGATACGTAGACCACCTCGTAGTGGGTCCGGGTGGGTACGACCTCCACGCGCCCGGGGGGCGAGGAGTGAGCGGCCAGAAAGCGCGTGAGCGGCGCGTAGTAGGCGGCCGTCGCCGACGTGTCGCCTGCCTTGGCCAGGTCGTGTGAGATGGGCTTGATCTGCCAGAACAGCAGCGCCGGCGCCAACACCGCCAGCACGATTCGCCGCCGCGGCCACAGCACGCAGGCCAGAAGCGGCGGGCCCAGCGTGGTGCCCAGCCGGGCGATGTTGCTCCCCATCGGCGTGTCGAGCACGAAGGCCGCGATCGCCGCCAACGCGTAGAGGGCGGCTGCGAGGCGCAACGTCCGATCCGCCCGCGGGACGAGCAGCAGCACACCGGCGGCGTAGAGCATGAGGGGCCAGAACGTCCCGGCCTCAAACGTCTGGCGGCCGGCGTCGGGAAAGGCGAAGGCGACGAGCAGCGCGGGGACCAGGGCCGCCGCGGCGAGCTCGAGCCCCAGCCGCCTGCGCTGCGCAAGGCCGTGAGCCACCGCGATCAGGGCCAGGAAGAGGCCGGCCACCGGCGAGGCCAGCGAGCACACGACGGCCAGGAAGACGGCAAGCGCGCGCC
>JBBSIW010000470.1:0-1618 GCA_038231895.1 Solirubrobacterales bacterium
CAGGAAGTCGCGCGGTGCGGTTCACTCTCGAACGCGGCACGCTCGCTGGACTACAGCCAGCCGGCCATCAGTCACCACATCAGACGACTCGAGGAGGAGACGGGGACTGCGCTCGTCACCCGGCTTACCCGCGGCGTCGAGCTCACCGAAGCGGGCAGGCTGCTCGTCGAGCACGCTGACGATGTCTTCGCGCTGCTGGCGGCGGCCGAGGAGGGGTTGGCCGCGCTCGCCGGCCTCAGCGCGGGGCATGTTCGCGTGGTCGCCTTCCCCACCGCCGGCGCGACGCTGGTACCTAAAGCGCTGGCCCGGCTGAGAGCTCGTCATCCGTCGATCGAGGTGTCCCTGGTGGGAGGGATGCCACCTGATTCGCTGGCGCTCCTCCGTACGGGAGAGTGTGACCTGGTCGTGTCGTTCGATTATCCGGGGACCCTCGCGGCCGAGACCGCGGTGCTGCTCAAGGTTCCGCTGCTCGCGGGTCGGCTCCATGCGGTGCTCCCCCACGGACATGAGCTGCTCGGCGAGGGCGAGCTGGACCTCGCCGCCCTCTCCGACGAGACGTGGATCGTCGGCTGCCCCCGCTGCCATCGCGGACTGATCGACGCGTGTGCCGCCGTCGGGTTCACGCCGGAGACGACGTTCGGCGTCGCCGATCTCAACGCCATCCAAGGCATGGTCGCCGCGGGCCTGGGGGTCGCGCTCGTGCCGGCTCTCGTGTTGGCGACGTTCAAGCATCCGCAGACCGTCGCTCGCGCGCTGGCGCGGGCGCCCACCTGGGAGATATCCGCGGTGATCCCGGCCGACGGTCCCGCGCCGGCGGCCATCGCGATGCTCGAGGCGCTCCAGGCCACGACGGCTGAGCTCACCTCAGCGACGTGAGCGAGCGGGACTGAGGCGCAGCAGCGCGCGCACGATGGGCGGGGCGGCGAGGAGCATCACGAAGAGCCGCAGCACCTGCACCGCGAGCACGAACGTCGAGTCCGCCCCCGCCGAGACCGCGGTGGCCAGAACCGCGTAGAGGCCGCCGGGCGTGGTGGCGAGGTAGCCGTCGAGGAACGACACCCCGGCGAGCGGCGCGAGCAGCGCGCCGAGGCCGGCGCACGCCAGGAGGAGCGCGGCGATCGCGGCGAGGGTGGGCAGGAGAAGGCGGCCCGCGGTGCGCACGGCCTCGGGCGTGAAGCGCAGCCCGACCTGCAGGCCGATGACCGCGAAGGCGATCTCCTGGAGTGCCCCGGGCACCACGAGGCCATCCGCGGGCCCGGCCAGCGCGAGGGCGCCCGCGACGAGGAGGGGCCCGAGCAGGCTCCCCGCCGGCAGGTGCACCGCGCGGGCGAGCGCCGCCCCGACCACGGCGGCGAGCACGGTGACGCCCACGCCGGCGAGAACGTCCCCGGACCCGCCGCCGCCGCCGGCCGTGGTCGCGTGCTCGCCCGGGAACGCGAGGGGCACGAGCAGCGGCGTGAGCAGGACGATGACGAGTACCCGCAGGTACTGCATGAGCGCGACGAGCCGGTCGTCGGCGCCGAGCTCTCCGCTCATGGCCACGATCCCGCTCGCGCCGCCGGCGATCATCCCGAGCGCCGCGGTCGGCGCGTCGACCGGCGCGACCCGCGCGAGCACG
>JBBSIW010000471.1:0-1610 GCA_038231895.1 Solirubrobacterales bacterium
GGCCACCCGCACGCGGTCAACCCCGACTTTCGCCTCGCCCGCGAGGCGCGCCGGCGCGGCTGGCCCGTGGTCGAGTGGGCGGCGGAGCCCGGCGCGCGGACCGCGCCTCCGGCGCCGGTTGAGGTCGGCGCGTAGACCGATGCTGGCGCTCGAGTACCAACCCTCGCTGCCCCGCTACGCGGCAGCCCGCATTCGCCCCCAGGCGGGCGTGGGAGCGCTCAAGCTGGTGCGCACGCGGCCGCCCCGCCTGCCCGGCGAGAGCTGGGTCTCCGTGCGGCCGCGCCTGAGTGGGATCTGCGGCTCCGACCAAGCGGTAATTGATGCCAGCGCCTCGCCGGCCCTGGCCTCGCTGACCTCCGGCCCCTTCGTTCCCGGCCACGAGGTGGTGGGCGACGTCACGATGGGCCCTGCGCGCGGACGGCGCGTCGTCGTCGAGCCGGCGCTCGGCTGTCTTGTGCGGGGCATCGAGCCGAGCTGCCCCGAATGCGCCCAGGGTCGCCACGCGCTCTGCCGCGCCGTGATCGACGGCGACGTCTCGGCCGGACTGCAGACCGGCTTCTGCCGCGAGACGGGCGGCGGCTGGAGCGAGGGGCTCGTCGCGCACTCCAGCCAACTGCACTCGGTGCCCGACGCCCTCAGCGACGAGGACGCCGTGCTCGCCGAGCCGCTGGCGTGCGCGCTGCACGCGGTGCGCGAGGCCGAGCTCGGCGACGCCGAGACGGTCGCGGTGCTGGGCGCCGGCACGATCGGCCTGCTCACCGTTGCCGCGCTTCGCGAGCGCCACCCCGGCGTGACCGTGCTCGTGGTGGCAAAGCACCGCGGCCAGGACCTCGAGGCGCGCCGGCTCGGCGCGGACGCCGCCTGCCGACCGGGTGCCCTCCAGCTCGAGGGCGTGCGCATGACAGGCGCGCGGCGCCTCGTGGGGCACCTCGGTCGCGAGCTCCTGCTCGGCGGGTTCGACGCCGTCTTCGACTGCGTCGGCTCGGGAGAGTCGTTGGAGGGAGCGGTGGCTTCGGTGCGCCCGCGCGGCCGGGTCATGCTGGTGGGAATGCCGGGGCGCGTCAGCGTCGACCTCGCCCTCGCCTGGCAGCGTGAGGTGCGCCTGCACGGAGCCTACGGCTACCGCGACGACTTTCCCGCCGCGCTCGAGCTGGCCGGTCGACTCGGGCTCGGGCGGCTGGTGGCCAACGGCTGGCAGCTGCACGACTACCGCCGCGCCCTGGCTGACGCCCCTCGCTCGTCGCGCCTGGGGCGCGTGAAGACCGTCTTCGACCTGCGCGCGGCGGCATGAGCACGACGCCAAAGCGCCCTACGGCCTCGCGACCGCTCATGGAGCGCACGGGTGCTCCACGCCCGCCCGCGCTGCGCCGCCGCCACGCTGCGGAGCGCGACGCCTGCCTGGTCGAGGTCACCGAGCACTCCCCGCCGACGCTGTTTCACCACGGGGAGTCCTTCCGCCTCGAACGGCTTCCCGTCGGGTCGCGCATCGTCTACGCGCCGCCGCCCATGCGCGGCATCGTCGACCCCGAGGCGGCGATCGCCGCAGCGCTGGACGCGCCGCTGGGCTCCGATCCCCTCGACGCGCTGCTGCGGCCGGGCATGAGGCTGAC
>JBBSIW010000472.1:0-1604 GCA_038231895.1 Solirubrobacterales bacterium
GCCAAGTGCCCGGCGTGCAGGGCGTCCTCGTCGTCTCGACCGACGAACACCACCTCCTGATCGCGATCCGCGATCCACGCGAGCTTGGTCCCGAAGCCGGCTTGCACCGTGGGGTTGCACACGGCGCCGGCGATGTGGGCTTCGTCGAACTGCAGCGCAGTGCGGACGTCCACGACGAGGGCGCCGGCAGCTCGCTTGTGCTCGACCTGGCGCGGCGTCAGCGGATGGGCCTCGGCGTCCTCGCGGACCAACGAGCCTCGATTGAGCTCGACGATGGCCTCGAAGTTCGGTGGTTGGGGCCCCAGCGACCCGGTCGCGCGCTCCACGAACCGTTCCGCGTCGGTCTCGCGCAGGAGGTCGTTGTGCTCGCGCTCGTAGCCGATCGTCGAGGCGACCTTCATGTCCATGCCGGGACCGCCGCACAGAGATCCGCCGAGATGGCCCGGCCAGACCTCGGTGGGGTCGGCGAGCGAGAGCAACTTCTCATGCAGGGAGCGAAAGATGTCGTGCGCGCCCGCCCGCTTATCCACGGCGAGGTCGGGGCGCGCGACGTCGCCGACGAACAGGCTGTCGCCGGTGAGGACCGCCCAGGGCTCCTCACCGCGGGCGGTATCGATCAAGGCGAAAGCAGTGTGCTCCGGCCGGTGACCGGGTGTGTGGATCGCCCGCACCCGGACGGCGCCGAGCTCGAGCTCCCAGCCGTCGTCGAAGGGCTCGTGGTCATACGACGGCGCCGCCTCGCGATGCACGTGGATGGCTGCGCCCGTGGCCGCCGCGAGGCGCCCATGGCCCGAGACGTGATCGGCGTGGTTGTGCGTCTCGAGGATGTGCTCGATCGACACGCCCATGTACCGCGCGAGGCTCAGGTACTCGCCGATGTCCAGCCTGGGATCGACGACGGCGACCACCCCGGCGTCCTCGTCCCCGATCAAGTAAGAGGCGCAGCCGAGGTCGTCCTGGGTGATCTGACGAAAGATCATCGCGCTGCGCATTATCGCTGCCCGTCACGTCGCGGCGGACCCTCCGTCGACCTCGGCCACGAGCCGTTTCGGAGCGCGCCTGCGCCACGCGTCCATCAGCAGCTCTCGGAGCTCCGCCCGGTCGACCGCGGGCAGGCGCACGAGGACCGAGGCATGGCCGTCGTAATGCGGCGTCGTGAAGAACTTCTTGGGCTCAGAGCCGATCAGCAGCTCCTTCTCGCCGACCTCCGCACACCAGAGGACGAGTACGTCGCCTTCTTCGCGCATGCGGGCGAACAGCTTGTCGCGCACTCTGAAGCCGGGCGTCCCATACGAGGGCCGCTCGATCGTCTCCGGCAGCGAGAGGGCCAGCTCACGGACGTCCGCCTCGGTGGCCATCGGCGCCTACATCGTCGCACGCGCGATACGGGAAGCGGCGGGCCGAAGCTCAGCCTCCAAGCGACCCGGACGGCTGGGCCTCCACCTCCGAGAGGCTCTCATCCTCCGTGCGCTCGGTGTCCCGGCGACCCGCTGCGTTGCCGACGGGGTGAGCGGGATTGCACTGCGGGCATAGGTCCCTGACGTTGTCATCGGTGCGCACGTGCCAACCGAGCTGGCGCAGGACGTCCAGCGGACCTGCGTCAC
>JBBSIW010000473.1:0-1595 GCA_038231895.1 Solirubrobacterales bacterium
CACATGTTCAACATCGGCGCAACCGGGTACTTGTAATCCATTGGGGCAGTGGTCCTGGAACCCGCTCGGATCGAGCAGCCGCTCGAGGAAGTCGAGAATCTGGGTGTCGGAGGCCACGTCGTGAGCCGGGAGAAGGTGGGGCCTTCTCCGATGAAAGCTACAGTTTGAATCCGGCAGGGTCGTTGCACGCGGGGTGCAGCGGGCACGGATGTCACAGGGGGTTGTGCCGATGGACAGGGGAACTGGCGGGACGGCGATGCTCATCGCGCGTCCGATGCGCGAGCTGGATGATCATGCACTCGTAGCCGAAGTGCGCCGCGGGAGCGACGAGGCCTTCGAGGCCCTCTACGACCGTTACCTGCGCCGGATCACGGCGTACGTCAAGGGAATGGTCTACGACCACGGTCGCGCGGAGGACGTCTCGCAAGAGATCTTCATGTCGGCTCTTCGCAGGATGCGGGAGACCGAGCGTCCGATCGCCTTCAAGCCGTGGATCTATGAGATCGCGCGTAACGCGTGCATCGACCAGCATCGTCGGAGCAAGCGCACGGAAGAGGTCTCCTTCGACGCCGACCAAGGGCTGGGCTCCTCCGACCATTTGCATCTCGTGGCCGCGGAGCCCACTCCCGACGCGGCGGTGGACACCAAGCAGCAGCTCGACCATCTCTGTGGCGCCTTCGGCGGGCTTACCCCGAGCCACCACGAGATTCTCGTGTTGCGCGAGCTCGAGGGGATGTCCTATCGCGAAATCGGCGATCGCATGATCCTCAGCCGCCCGGCAGTGGAGAGCACGCTGTTCCGGGCCCGACGCCGCCTCACAGAGGAGTATCAGGACCTCGCCAGCGGTCGGCGCTGCGAGCGCGTGCAGGCCATCATCGGCGCAGCCGCCGAAGGGATGCTCGGCGCGCGCGACCATCGTCGCTTGTCCCGGCATGTCTCCTATTGTCAAGGCTGCCGGCACCATGCCCGCCGCCTCGGTGTGCAGGGTGCGAAGCCCGCTCGCGGCGTCCGTGCCCGGGTTGCGGCGCTGCTGCCCATCCCAGCCTTTCTGCGCGGTGGGAGAGCCGGACCCGAGAACATCGCCGGCAGCTGGTCGAGCCAGGCATCGAGCACCCTGGCGCAATGGGCGGGCGGCGCGGGGGCGGCGGTAGAGCCGATGACGGCGGGGTGGGCCAAGTCGGCCGCGACCCTCGTCACGATGGCCGCGCTTGGCGTGGGCGCCGGCGTGAGCAGCCACAGCGGCGCGATCACCGGGCTCACGCACGGCGCGCCAGGTCACGCGGCCCTCGAAGGCGCGCCCCGGCCCCTCCATCCCGTCGAGCCCCGAACCTCCCTGTCGCGCGGACCCAGCCCGGGCGTCGGGCCCGCGTTGGGCGCGGCCGGCGCATCCGTCACCTCGGTGCCGGTATCCGCCTCCCCGCGTCCGGGGCTACGCGGGGCGCAAGTGGCTCGGCCAGGCGATCGAGGCGTCCCCGGAGGGGTGCGGGCAGCCATCCCGAGCGTCACCGGGGGACAGAGCATCGAGGTTCCCGGTGTGCCCGTGCAGGTCCATGGCGAGGCGCGCCTGTTGGCGTCCAACGCGCAGGAGCACCCTC
>JBBSIW010000474.1:0-1584 GCA_038231895.1 Solirubrobacterales bacterium
GCAGCGACGCGTCGTCCCGGTGATCGAGCGGCTCGTCGCCGCGGATACGGGGGTGCGGGTCTCGGTGGACACGTCGAAGGCCTCGGTGGCGTGCGCGGCTGTGGACGCCGGCGCGCGATACGTCAACGACGTCACGGCGTTGCGGGGCGATCCGCAGATGGCTGGGCTCGTGGCCGAGCGCGACGTGCCCTGCTGCCTCATGCACATGCTGGGCGAGCCGCGGACCATGCAGGAGGAACCGCGCTATGACGACGTCGTCTCCGAGGTCAAGGCGTTCCTCGAGGCGCGGCTGGACTTCGCGGTCGCCGAGGGTGTGGCCGAAGAGCGGGTGATGCTCGACCCGGGCATCGGGTTTGGCAAGACGGTCGCCCACAACCTCGAGCTGCTGCGCCGGCTGGACGAGATAGTGGCGATCGGAAGGCCCGTGGTCGTGGGCGCTTCGCGCAAGGCCTTCCTCGGTCGGCTCACGGGCCGCGACGTGGGTGGGCGGCTGCCCGCCACGGTCGCGTCGACCGTCCTGGCCTTCGAACGGGGAGCCTCGGTGTTTCGCGTGCACGACGTTGCGGCGGTGCGAGATGGCCTCGCAGTGGCGGGTGCTACGGTCCGCCGGGGATGGACGACGAGCCCGCGCGCGACGACGACGAGCTAGGGGCGCAGGACTTCGACGCAGACGGTGGCATCGAGACCGAGGTGATCGTCGAGATCTCCGGACTGTCGCTGTATACGCACCACGGCGTCAGCCCAGCCGAGCGGGAGGTGGGGCAGCGCCTGGTGCTCGATCTGCGCCTCGATGTCGGCGAGTGCGACGCCACCCTCACCGATCGAGTGCAGGACACCGTCGACTACGCGGAGGTCTGCCAGGCGGTGGCGCTCGTCGCCCAGCAACGCTCGTACCGCACGCTCGAGCGTCTGTGCGTCGCGATCGCCGACCGCCTCCTCGAAGCTCACGACGTCCAGAGCGTGTGGGTGAAGGCGGCAAAGCCCGAGCCTCCGATCCCGCTCGTGGTCGAGGCAGTGGCCGTCGAGGTGTGGCGCGAGCGCGCGTAGGCGGATTCGCGATGCGGACCGGATACCTGGGCCTGGGGTCAAACGTCGGCGATCGGAGATCCCACCTGGAGGCGGCGGTGCGCGCGCTGCCGGCGTACGGCGTCGAGGTCCTCGCCTGCTCGTCTGTGTATGAGACCGAGCCGGTGGGCGAGGTGCTCGATCAGTGCGAGTTCCTCAATGCCTGCCTTCGCATCCGTACCCAGCTTGGGCCAGAAGGTCTGCTCGATGCCTGCAAGGCGGTGGAACACGAGCTCGGCCGCGAGCCGCAGGGCCCGCGCCACGGTCCGCGTCCAATCGACGTGGACGTGCTCCTGCTCGGCGAGCTGCGCCACCGCTCGCAGCGGCTCGCGCTGCCCCATCCCGAGGTCACGGCGCGCCGCTTCGTGCTCGTGCCCCTGCTCGAGCTCGATCCCGCGCTGAGCGCGCCCGACGGGACGCGCCTGGTCGACGCGCTGGACGGCCTCGAGCCCGGTCAGGCCGTGCGTCGTGCCGGACCGCCGCTGCTCGGTGGAGCATAATCGCGGCCGTGCTTCTCGC
>JBBSIW010000475.1:0-1580 GCA_038231895.1 Solirubrobacterales bacterium
AGCTCCCATGGGGTGACCTGGACGCGGTAGTCCTCCCACTCCTGGCGCTTGATCTCCACGTAGCGGTTGAACATGTGCTCGCCCAGCGTGCGCAGGACCAGCTCGGATTGCGAGGTCAGCTCGATCGCCTCGCCGAGCGTCTCAGGCAGCTGCTCGATGCCCAGCCGACGGCGATCGTCGGGGGAGAGGTGATAGAGGTTCTTCTCCATCGGCTCGGGGAGCTCGTAGCCCTTCTCGATGCCCTCCAGGCCGGCCTGGAGCAGCGCGGCGAAGGTCAGATACGGGTTGCATGCCGGGTCGGGACAGCGCAGCTCCATCCGCGTCGCCTGCTCCTTGCCGGGGTGATACAGCGGCACGCGGACCAGCGCCGAGCGGTTGCGCCGCGACCACGCGCAGTACACCGGAGCCTCGAAGCCGGGCACCAGGCGCTTGTAGGAGTTGACCCACTGGGCGAAGATCGAGCAGATCTCGCGCGCGTGCTTGAGCTGGCCGGCGATGAAGGCCTTGCCGGTGTCCGAGAGGAAGTACTGGTCATCGGCGTCGTAGAAGGCGTTGCGCCCGTCGGAGAAGAGGGATTGGTGCGTGTGCATCCCCGACCCGTTCTGGTCGAACAGGGGCTTGGGCATGAAGGTCGCGTGGTACCCGTACTTCATCGCGTATTCCTTGACCGTGATGCGGTAGGTCATGCAGTCGTCGGCCATCTTCAACCCGTCCGCGTAGCGCATGTCGATCTCGTGCTGGGAGGGGCCGACCTCGTGGTGGGTGTACTCGACGTGGATCCCGAGCTGCTCGAGGGCGAGCACGGTCTCCCGGCGCAGGTCCGAGCCGGCGTCGAGGGTGGTGAGATCGAAGTAGCCGCCTTCGTCGAGCACCTCGGTGCTCTTGGAGTCGCGGAAGTAGAAGTACTCGAGCTCGGGCCCGACGTTGTAGCGCTCGAACCCCATTGCGTTGGCACGCTCGATGGCGCGCCGCAGTACGTAACGGGGATCGCCCTCATAGGGAGCGCGCTCGGGGGTGAGCACGTCGCAGAACATCCGCCCCACGCCCTGCTCCTCAGGTCGCCAGGGCAGGACCGCGAACGTGGAGGGATCGGGTTGGGCGATCATGTCGGACTCCTCGATCGCGTTGAAGCCGGTGATGGAGGACCCGTCGAAGCCCATTCCCCCCTCGAAGGCGTCTTCGAGCCCTTCGGCGTTGATGGAGAACGACTTCAGCTGGCCCAGGATGTCCGTGAACCAGAAGCGGATGAAGCGGATGGACCGCTCGTCGACCATCGCCTTGACGTCGTCGGGGGTCAGGGGCTGATCGGCCACAACGGTCTCCCTGGCGCTGGCTTGCAGGTCGGCGGATTGCACACGGCCGGGCCGTCCGCAGTCCCAACCCTAGCGAGCAGCGCCGGCGAGCGAGGGGCCGGCCCTGGAAGCAGCCCCGTCACTGCGCTCGCCGAGCCAGCGGCGCGCCCACCCCCGCAGCTGCGTGAGCGCGGGCTCGAGCTCGCGCCCCATCTCGGTGAGCTGGTACTCCACGCGCACGGGAGGTCCAGAGTGGACGGTGCGCTTCACCAGTCCGCGCGCCTCCAG
>JBBSIW010000476.1:0-1564 GCA_038231895.1 Solirubrobacterales bacterium
AGGTGTCCGAGGCGCCTGCGGGCACTGGCGATGAACCGCGCGTCGGACGGGATGCCCATCATCGACTGCGCGACGCACAGCGTGACGACCTCCGCGTCGGTCACGATTCGCTTGGCGTTACCTGGCTTCTTGGGCAGGAGATCGTCGGCGGCGCAGAACACCGCAATCAACAGCAGGTCGAGGTCGGCGAGCATCGAGGCTCCTCCTTGGGGTCGGCGGTGGTGAGCACCGCCGACGTCGACCGGTCTGGTTATGTCCCCTGCCAGCCGGCTCGCCCACAGCGCGCCGTGGAACTACTCATCTAGGGCCATCGGCCCCGGACAGGCTCAATACAGGTAGGCGCGGCTCGCCTCGTGGCGCTCGCGGGCGATCCTCGCCAGCCGGTCGAGGAGCTCGACGTAGGGGACGCCGGAGGCCTCGAAGAGCTTTCCGAACACGCTGGTCGGCGTGAAGCCGGGCATCGTGTTGAGCTCGTTGACGAGCACGTCCTCTCCGTCGACGAAGAAGTCCACCCGCGCCATCCCGCTGCAGTCCGCGAGCGTGAACACGTGGGCGGCGAGGCCGCGCACCCGCTGCCGGGCAGCGTCGGAGATGCGCGCGGGGAGCACGAGGTCCATCCCGCCGGGCGTGTACTTGGCCTCGTAGTCGTACCACTGGTTGGTGGTGACGATCTCGCCGGGCTGCGAGGCCTCGGGCGTGGTGGTGTGCCCGATGACCGAGCACTCGACCTCCGTCGCACTCGCAGCCGCCTCCACGATGGCCCGCGGATCGTGGACGAGGGCGGCGGTCACCGCGGCGTCGAGCGCCTCCACGGCCTCGACCCTGGCGATCCCCACCGAGGAGCCCAGCCGGGCAGGCTTGACGAACACCGGCAGGCCGAGCTCGGCCAGCTCGGCCAGCACCGAGTCCGGCTCGGCCCGCCAGCTGGCGTCGTGGACACCGCGGTAGCGGACCTGCGGCACGCCAGCTTGGGCCATCAGGTCCTTGAAGGTGATTTTGTCCATGCACACCGCCGCGGCGAGCACGCCGGCGCCGACGTAGGCGACGTCGAGGCACTCGAGCAGGCCCTGCACGGTTCCGTCCTCGCCGTGGGGCCCGTGCAGGATGGGAAACACCACGTCGGCGTCGAGCAACCCGCCGCCGGGGGTGAGCCGTACCGGTTCGCCATCGAGGCGCCAGCTGCCGTCCCGGCCGACCTCGATCGCCAGCACCTCGTGGCCCGCGGCAACGAGGCCCTCCCGCACCGCAGCTCCCGAGGCGAGCGAGATCTCGTGCTCGGAGGAGCGCCCCCCCGCGAGGACCGCGGCCCTCACCGCGGGGTCGGCGTCGTGGGAGTGGTGGTGGTGGTGGTGGGGCGGAAGCGCCCCACCGTCACGGTGACGGTCGAGCCTCGGTCAACCTTGCTCCCGCTCCCCGGATCCTGGGAGACGACGTTGCCGTCGTTGGCGCGGTCGGTCACGTCTTGACGGCTCACGCTGGTCCGCAGGCCGGCGCGGGACAACGCGCTGCGCGCGGATGCCAGGTCCTGTCCCGTCACGCCGGGCACGGCCACCTGCTTGACCGC
>JBBSIW010000477.1:0-1558 GCA_038231895.1 Solirubrobacterales bacterium
GGCCACGGTGAGCCGATCGAGGCCCACGCGGCGCTGATCGACGAGCGATTGCGCCTGCACGATCGGCGGGCCCGCAAGATCCTCGGGCTCGCGCGCCAGCGACCGCGGACTGCGTATGAGATCGCGCAGGAGATGTGGGGAAACGTGGCCGCTACGCAGGCGTTCCTCACCCTGTCGGAAGTGCTGGGCCACGTCGACGTGCTGATCAACGAGGGCAAGCTCAGCGAGGGCGGTGACCCCGAGAGCGGGGTCTACTTCGAGGCCGTGGGCTGACAGGGTCGCCAGTCCCGGCGCGGCGGCTCATGTCCGGTCGTCTTCGCGCCCAGCCTCGACGCTCGCCGTGCTCTCCG
Organism: Solirubrobacterales bacterium; assembly: GCA_038231895.1. GTDB lineage: Bacteria > Actinomycetota > Thermoleophilia > Solirubrobacterales > Solirubrobacteraceae > JALYZC01. The sequence continues at coordinate 351 of JBBSIW010000477.1, forward strand.
CGATCCGTGCTCGCACCTCATCGCGCTCCGCCTTCGCGCGGGCGAGCTCCTGGCGCAGCCAATCGAGATGAGGCCGCGCCCACTCCGACGCCCCCTCCGAGGCTTCCTCCAGCTCGTCGGCGAGGGCATCTACCCGCTCTTGGACGGCGCGCTCACTTTCCCGGAGCCGGATGAGCTCGGGGTCGGCGGTCACTGCGGGCGACCCGGGTGGCTCAGCGGCGAACGACTCGAGGCCCTCCAGCTGCTCGCCCAGACGCCGGATCGTGGCTTTGTGCTCCTGCTCGGCGGCCGTCGCCCGTACCAGCTCGTCCTCGACCTCGACGAGCCGGTGCTCGACGCGCGAGCGCTCCTCCAGGTTCACCTGCGCGACGCGCTCGGCGGCGGCGATGCGCTCCGCCGCCTGGTCGGTCGCCGCGTCTCCCGGGCCTGTGGCGGCCTCGCCGCCGACCCGTTGCTCGAGCTCATGTTGGAGCGCATCGATGCGGTTCTGCGTACCTTGCAGCGACTGCGCGAGCGCATCGCGCGCCGCGGTGACCTCCGCCAGCTCGCCGCGCATCGACTCCGCCTCCCGAAGCCGAGCCTGCATGTCTTCGAGACCTCGGTCGGCCTCCTCTGCCTGGCGCGCCAGAGCTTCGAGCTTCGTGCGATCGGCCTTGGTGCCCACTTCCAGGTCTCGCGCCGCCGTCTCGGCGGCATCCGCCTTCGTGACCAGGCTCGCGGCGGCGTCCGAGGCGGCTGCGATCCCGGTCTCGAGCTCTGAGACGCGAGCTTCGAGGTAGAGCCGGAGCTCTGCGACCCTCGCGGTCTCGCCAGCACTCACTCGTGGCTGCTCGGCGCGCTGGTCGGCCGCGTCGACGCGGGCGACCAGCGCGCTCGCCCACCCGTCAGCCTCAACCGCAGCACCCTCAAGCTCCACCGCCCGCCGCTCAGCCTCCCCAGCCCGCAGCACAAGCGCTTCGACCACCTCCACAGTCCCCTCCACCCGCGCAGCCAAAGCATCCGCTTGCGCCTCAAGCTCCGCCCGCGTCCCGTCATCAAGGCCCTGACGCTGCTCAACGTGCATCAGATTGACCTCGAGGGCCCCGAACTCACGCTCAACTCTCGCGCGCGCCTCCAACGCCTCACGACCCACCCGCTCAGCCTCCTCAGCACGCTCCTCAGCACTCCGCGCCCGCTCGCCAAGCTCACTCCGAAGCACCTCACCCTGA
>JBBSIW010000478.1:0-1552 GCA_038231895.1 Solirubrobacterales bacterium
CGCGCTCAACGACATGATGGATCCCGAGCGCGTGGCCCAGCACCTGAACCGGGGAGTCATCGAGGTGGCGCCGCTGGCGTTCATGCGCGGGAGAACGCTTAATGACTCCTTCGTCATCCTCGACGAGGCGCAGAACACCAGCCCGGAGCAGATGAAGATGTTTCTCACCCGCCTGGGCTTCAACTCGAAGATGGTCGTCACCGGCGACGTCACCCAGATCGACCTCCCCCGCGATCAGCGCTCGGGCCTCGTGGTGGTGGGCGAGGTACTGGAGGCGCTCGACGACATCGACTTCGTGCGCTTCGGGGGCGAGGACGTCGTCCGCCACAAGCTGGTGCAGCGCATCGTGGAGGCCTACGGAGCCTACGCCGAGCCCCAGCTCCGCCCCTCTGCGGTTCCGGCGCCCGAGCTGCGCCGGGCCTAGTGGCGGCCGCGCCCTGCTCGAGATAGAGGTCATCGGCGGCGAGCACGTGCCCGAGCGGGTGGCCACCGGTGACGTGCAGCAGCTCTGCGAGCTGGCCTTCGCCTCCAGCGGGGTCGCGGACGGCCATCTCGCCGTGCACTTCGTCGCGTCCGAGCGCATCCGTGCGCTCAACGCCGAGCACCGAGGTCGAGACACCGGGACGGACGTGCTCTCGTTCCCCGTGGACGGCTCCTCGCCCGCGAGCGGACCGCGCGAGCTGGGTGACGTGATCATCTGCCCCGAGCTGACCGCCGATCTGCGCGAGGCGATCGTGCACGGTGCGCTGCACCTGGCGGGCATGGACCACGAGCGCGATGAGGGGGAGATGCTCACCGTGCAGCGCGAGATCCTGCGCTGGGTCGCGCAGTGACGCGCAGCGGCTTCGTCGTCCTGGCCGGACGGGCCAATGTCGGCAAGTCGACGCTGATCAACGCCGTCGTCGGCGGCAAGGTCTCGATCGTCTCGGACAAGCCGCAGACCACGCGCCGGGCAATCCGGGGCGTGGCCAGCGGGCTCGATTGGCAGCTCGTACTCGTCGATCTGCCCGGCGTCCAGCGCCCGCGCGACGAGCTGACCGAGCGCATGCAGCGCCGGGTGGAGCAGGAGCTGGGTGGCGCCGATGCGGCGGTGCTGGTGCTCAACGGCGAGCAGGGGGTCGGCGCGGGCGATCGCTTCATCGCCGCGGCGGTCGCGGGCGCCGGCATTCCGGTCGTGCTCGCCGTCAACAAGGTCGACCGGCTCGACCGTGCCCGCACCGTCGCCGCACTGCACGCCTCGACGGCCCTGGATGTGAACGCCGAGGTGTTTCCGATCTCGGCGCGCACGGGCAGCGGCGTAGCGCCGCTGCTCGACCACTTGGTCTCACTGCTTCCCGAGGGGCCCTTCTACTTTCCCGCCGACACCCGGTCCGACCAGGCCGCGTACGTGGAGGTCGCCGAGCTCGTGCGCGAGCAGATCCTCGCCCGCACTCGCCAGGAGGTTCCCCACGCCGTCGAGGTGCAGGTCGACGAGATCGAGCACGATGCGAAACTCGTGCGCGTGCGCGCGTTCGTATGGACCGAGACCGAGTCTCAGAAGGGCATCCTCATC
>JBBSIW010000479.1:0-1521 GCA_038231895.1 Solirubrobacterales bacterium
CACGACGGCCGCCCGGCCCGTGCGCCGCGCGGTGATCCCCTGCGCCTTGAGCGACTTGATCGCGCCGCGGATGTCGAAGAGGTCAGGGACCCATCGTCGGGCGGCCGCGCAGCCCAACCTTCGCGTCGCGGGACTGGGTCTTGCTGCTGCCGCAGCCCGCGAGGGCGGCGACGGTGACGAGGGTGACGAGGGTGATGGGGACTCTCCGCATCTCACGTCATCTTCTCACCGGGGGCTCGCCTGGGCGCGTCGAACGCCCGACGCCCCCAGCCACCTCAGTCCGCCCCGAGCTAGCCTCCATCGCGCCGCTCGCCCCCGTAGCTCAGCTGGATAGAGCGGCGGCCTTCTAAGCCGCGGGCCGGAGGTTCGAGTCCTCCCGGGGGCATTTCGCAGGACCGTTCGATCACGTTCAAACCGCAAGCCCGAGATCGCTCAACGTGGTCAGCCCGGGGTGCGACTCGTCAGTAGGACCGAGCTACGCGATGCAGGGCACCCGCCTCCTGCTCACGACTCGCGGGAACGGCTGACCAGGTGCTCAGGCCGCACCGCGCTCGACGATCCAGCGGCTCTCGAATCCGAGGACGGAGGCGAGTCGATCGAAGTGCTCGTCGTAATGCAGAACGCCCACGCCGCGCTCGGATGCGGCCGCCGCGATCAACGCATCGGTGATCGGCACGCGATGATGGAGCGGCCCGATCGCAGCCAATTCGCGCAAGGCCGCAACCGCGACTCGTGCCACAGAGCGACCGAGCGGTGCCTCACGCATGTCGTCAAGTCGCGCCTCGAGATCTGCGAACTCATGCTGGTCGCGGGTGCTGTACAGCAGTTCGAGCTTGACGACCGGGGTCATCCACAGCTGGCCGGCGAGCATGGCGCGCGACCAAGCGCCCGCCGCGGCCCGTCGCGCGCCTCGCGCCCACGCCGACGTGTCGACAACGTAGGGGCGCCCGTCAAATGCGGCCACGTCACTCACAACACGATCGGCAGGTGGTCGTCCTCCGGGGTAGCGAGTGCATCGGAATCCAGAACGCCGTCCAGCCAATCGTGATCTGCCAACTCACCCAGTGCGTGCTGGCGCCGCTCGCGCTCAACGGCGAGCAGCCTCGCACCGTGAATCGCGAGGTCATGCACCAGCGTGGCCTCGGGGGCAGATCCAAGCAGCGTGCGTCCACGATCGAGCGCGTCCGCCAGCGAGAGGTCCTTTGTGACGGAGATCCGAGGACGCGTGGTGGGCATCGGCGCGAAGTCTAGCGGGTGCCGCCATCTGGTGCAGCACTGTCCCCGGCCGGTCTCAAGCGCGTCCGGCGCCAGCAGCGATCCGCCGATCAACCCGTCCACGAGGCTCGATCAGCAGCTCGACGAGCGCCTCGACCGGCGAGTCAGGGTTGATCGTCGTCCACCCTGCTGCGCCTCCCACGCTCCGGTAGGATTCACCGGGCTGGTCTTGGTGGGCGTAGCTCAGCTGGTAGAGCTCCTGGTTGTGGTCCAGGCGGTCGGGGGTTCGAGTCCCCTCGCTCACCC
>JBBSIW010000480.1:0-1507 GCA_038231895.1 Solirubrobacterales bacterium
GAGGCTGTTGCGTAAGGGTTGCCGCGGGCGTGATGGGGCGGCGGCGAACGCCGCGGACGCGGCGGGGTAGCGATCGGGCCAGCGGGGGTCGCGGGCGGCTTCGCGGGTCCCGGGGCCTCCTTCTCAGGCGGTCTGGGGCTGGTAGCGGAAGAGCTTGAGGAGGTTGTGGGTGGCGGCGATCAGCCGCCACTCATGGCGGGCGGCTTGCTGTCCTCGGCGGCTGAAGCGGGTGATCGCGCGGGTGTGTTTGGTGTGCGCAAAGACCGGTTCGATGAGCTCGGCTCGCCGGCGGTAGAGGCGCTTGCCGGCGGGCGTGGCGAGGATCTTGTTGATGCGGTCGGCCTCGGGGCCCTGGCGGGGTGCGCGTTTGCGCTGCTTGTTGTGCGGGTCGCTGGTCGGGATCACCACGACCGTGTCGTTGCCGGCGGTGGCGAGGTCGTCGTGGTTCCAGTAGCCACCATCGGCGAGCACGCACTTGACCTTCTGCTCGTGGCCGATCGCCTCGAGGTGCTCGCGCGCCGCCTGCAGCATCGGCAGCAGCTGGTTGCTGTCGTTCGGACTGTTGGTGACGTCGGCGGCGATGATCACCCTGCCCTCGCCGACGATCGCCTGCGCGTTGTAGCCCTGGATGTGCCGGCCGCTGGCGCTCACGATCCGGCTGTCGGGATCGGTGATGTTGCGCTTGGCGTCGGCGGGCGGCTCCGGACCCGGCCCAGCGCCCGGCGGGCGCCCGGTCGGATTCTTGCCGGTCCGCTCGACGTGCTCGACGCGACGGGCCAGCATCGCCTGATGGTCGGCCACACCCGCGGCCTGCTCGGCCTCAAGCTCGCGCTTGGCGCGCTCCAGCCGCTCGCGGCGCGTGACCGGATCGGCCAGCTCCTCGGGCAGCTCGTCGCCGCGCGCGTCACCGAAACGGGCGTCCTCGGCAGCGTCAACCTCGTCAGCCTCGGCGAGCATCCGCTCGACCTCCTCGCGGATCTTCGCGTAGCTGCGGTTCGCCGACAGCCCCGCGCTCGCGGCCATCTTGGTGCCGTCGACGGCGACCGTCCCGACCCTCACCATCCCCGCCTTCGCGCACAGCGCGAGCACCTGCACGAACAGCTCCGCCAGCCGCTCGGCATGCCGCCGGCGGAACCTCGAGATCGTGGTGTGGTCGGGAGCACGGTTGGCCGCGATCACCCGAAACGCGACGTCCTCCACGCAGCGCCGCTCGATCCGACGCGACGAGCGCTCCCCGACCGCGTAGCCATACAACAGCAGCGCGACCATCATCCCCGGATCGTGGGCCGGGCGACCGCTCCCGTCCGCGCGGTGCTCCCCATAGAACGCGTCCAGATCGAGCCGCTCGACCACCTCCAACAGCCACCACACGAGATGCTCCGCCGGCAGCCACTCCCGCACGCTCGGCGGCATCAGATAATCCTGATCACGATCACAAGACAAGAAGTTCTGGCCCATCACCAAAGCCTCTTAAACGGTCCGGACAGACCGGGACTTACGCAACAGC
>JBBSIW010000481.1:0-1503 GCA_038231895.1 Solirubrobacterales bacterium
CCCGATGGACTTGATCGCCCACCCGTTCGGGGTCGCCGCCGCTTCTCCCTGCTCAACCGCCCAAACCGCCGCCGACGCCACCCGCGCCGACGATCATCACCAGGCCCTCACCGGCCCGAAAATCCCGAAACTCGAGCATGAAGGTGCTCGTCTACAACGGGCCGCGCGACGTCAGCATCAGCGACGTTCCTGACGCACGGGTCGAGCAGCCCACCGACGTGCTCGTGAAGATCACGAGCACGAACATCTGCGGGTCTGATCTACACATCTACGAAGGCCGCGCGCCGCTGGAGCAGGGCATGGCGATCGGACACGAGAACCTCGGCGAGGTCATCGAGGTCGGCCAGGCCGTCGTGAAGGTGAAGGTGGGCGACATGGTGTGCCTGCCGTTCAACATCGCGTGCGGGTTCTGGAACTGCGAGAAGGGCCAAACAGGGTTCTGCCTGACCGTGAACTCCGAGATGCCGGGCGGCGCCTATGGCTATCCGAGCATGGGGCGCTACCAGGGGGGTCAGGCCGAGCTGCTGCGGGTTCCGTTCGGCGACTTCAACTGCCTGCGGCTGCCCGAGGAAGCGCAGGAGAAGGAGGCCGACTACGTGATGCTGGCCGACATCTGGCCCACGGGCTGGCACGGGACCGAGCTCGCCGGCGTGTGCGCGGTGACTCAGTGGTGATCTTCGGCGGCGGACCGGTCGGCCTGATGGCCGCCCTCTCGGCGCAGGTCAAGGGCGCCGAGAAGGGTAATGCTCCTCGACCGCCACGCCGACCGGCTGCGCCTCGCCGAGGAGATCGGCGCGGTCGCGATCGACGATTCGAAGGCGCCCGCGGTGGACCAGGTGCTCGAGCACACCGACGGCGAAGGCGCCGCGCGCGGTGTCGAGGCGGTGGGCTGGCAGGCCCATGATCCGCAGGGTCACGAGGTGCCGAGCTCGACGATGAACGACTGGGTGGCCAGCGTTCGTGCCACCGGCACGATCGGCATCGTGGGCGTGTTCGTGCCTGAGGACCCCGAGGCCGCCGACGTTATGGCCAAGGAGGGCAAGATCGCCTTCGACCTCGGCAACTTCTTCGCCAAGGGCCTGGACATGTCATCCGGCCAAGCCAACGTCAAGCGCTACAACCGCGAGCTCCGTGACCTCGTCCACGCCGGCAACGCCAAGCCGTCTTGGGTCGTCTCGCACCACCTCTCACTCGACGAGGGTCCAGATGCCTACGCCCACTTCGACGCCCGCGACGACGGCTGGACCAAGGTCGTCCTACATCCCTGACATGAACGCGGAGCAAGACATGACCGAGGCCACAGGCTCTGACGTGATCGAGAGCTGGCCGGAAGAGTTCAAGGAAGACGCCCAGCTGGTAGACGGACGGGCTTCGCATCGATGTGCGTTCGCATGACCGTGTAACGCGGCCCCGCCATCGTCCTCTCCACCCTGGGCACCGCAGCACCCGATTCGCGAAGCGCGCCCGGCAGGATTTGAACCTGCGACCTCCCGCTCCGGAGGC
>JBBSIW010000482.1:0-1503 GCA_038231895.1 Solirubrobacterales bacterium
CCCGGTGCGTTGACCAGTGCGATGCCGTGCCGCGTCGCCAGGCCCGAGCGCGGCAGCACGAGCCCGGCGTGGCGCTCGGGCACCTCGATGGCGATGCCGGTGCGCACGGAGGCGCGATCGCCGGGACCCAGCGTCGCCTCCTCGACGGCGTGCAGGTCAAAGCCGGCGTCGCCGCGATATGAGTGGGCCGGGAGGATCGCCGCCGGATGGACCCGGCGTACCGCGAGTCTCATCCGCGCCCGTTGCGCGCGAAGCGCTCGAAGCGAGCCGCGACCGTGGCCGGGACCCGAGCCCTGACCCGAACCCCGTCGGCGGTGTCCTCGCGCTCGAGCTCGCCGGCGATGTCGTGCAGCTCGGCCAACCGGCCACCCTCGTCGTAGGGCACCAGGAGCTCGACCGGCTTCAGCGTGCGGACGAACCCCTGTTCGATGTGCTCGCCGAGGGCATCGAGGCCCTCCCCGGTCACGGCGGAGACCAGCAGGGCCTCAGGGTGGCGGAAGGCAAGCTCGCGGCGTCGCTCGTCGTCGATCACATCCGCCTTGTTGAGGGTGAGCAGGCGGGGCACCGCGCCGGCGTCGATCTCCTCCAGCACCTCCTCGACCGCCCGCAGCATCTCGGCCAGCTCCTCCTCGGGCGCCGACGCGTCGATGACGTGCACGATCAGGTCCGCGCGCCGTGTCTCCTCGAGCGTCGCGCCGAACGCGTCGACGAGCTGGTGGGGAAGCTTGCGCAGGAACCCGACGGTGTCGGTCACCAGGAACGCGCGCCCGCCCAGGCGCAGCGTGCGGGTGGTCGGATCAAGGGTGTGGAAGAGGCGGTCGCGCACCTCCACCTCCGCGCCGGTCAGCGCGTTGAGCAGCGTGGACTTCCCGGCATTGGTGTATCCGGCCAGCGCCACCTCCGGCAGCGCCGCGCGCTCGCGCTCGGCCCGCATCACGGCTCGACTCGAGCCCACGTCGGCGAGGCGGCGGCGCAGGGCGGCGATGCGATCCCGCGCGAGGCGGCGATCGGTCTCGATCTGCGTCTCCCCCGGCCCGCGGGTGCCGATGCCGCCGCCCAGGCGCTCGAGATGCGTCCACAGGCCGCGCATGCGGGCGAGGTTGTACTCGAGCTGTGCCAGCTCGACCTGGAGCTTGCCCTCGGCGCTGTGGGCGTGGCCGGCGAAGATGTCGAGGATCACGGTGGTGCGGTCGACGACCGCCACGCCGAGCGCGGCCTCCAGGTTGCGCTCCTGCCGCGGAGTGAGCTCGTCGTCGCAGGCGACGAGATTCGCGTCTGCGGCCGCGACGTGCGCCTTGAGCTCCTCGAGCTTGCCCGAGCCCAGGTACGTGTTTGGATGCGGGCGCTCGCGATGCTGCACGAGGTCGCCGACTACCGCGACGCCCGCCGTGCGAAGCAGCTCGTGCAGCTCGGAGAGATCGTCGGGCTCCGCGAGCGCCGCGATGCACACCGCCCGTTGGAGGGCGCGCCCGGGTCGTTGGGCGGAGCCGGGGCGCGACGGCG
>JBBSIW010000483.1:0-1501 GCA_038231895.1 Solirubrobacterales bacterium
CCTCAAGCGCGTCGGTCTGGCCGAGCACGAGCGCGAGGGGAACGACCGGCACGAGCGTTCGATACGGGTGTGCCGTCCCGCCCCTGCCGTGCTGCTCTGCCATGTCGCAGGTGGGGGTGATCAGAAGCCCGTAGCCGAGTGTGATTTCGCCGACGAAGTGCCTGCCGGCCGCCTCGCCCTCCTCGGCCGTGTAGATCACGGTCGGCTGGTCGCCGAAGGGCACGGCCTCGAACAGGTCACCAGCGAATAGCGCCGTCGACCAGGGCCGGGCCCAGTAATTCTCATCGTATGGACGGTGCTCGCCGGGTCCCATCGCCTGCTCCTTCGCGCGGAGGGAGGTCGAACCCTACGACCGTCCGCTGACGGTGCTCAGTCGATCGAACGTGCGCGCTTGACCGCGACGACGTCGTCGTCCTCGCGCAGCGGGGCGAAGCCGCTGAACATGCGCTCGCGCAGCGCGTCGACGTCCTCGGGCCGGAAGCGTCGCACGCCGCTAGGGAGGCGCACTGCGCGCAGCAGTCCGCGTTCCTCCCAGCGGCGGATGGTGTTCTCGTGAACCCCGAGAGCCCGGGCTGCCTGCCGGACTTGCATCAACTGCGTCATTGCGAACTCCCTTCGGACCTACCCCTAATGATAGGGCAGAAGGTAGAAAATATCAAGATGGGTGAGATGGTGGACTTTACTGGACGGGGCCTACCTATTCGGGCGGGACACGTTGATCCGCCTCGCTTTCGCGCGACAAGCAGAAGCTCCGGCTCGGTTAGCGCAGCGAACGCGATGTCTGGCTCAGGCGAAGCCGACCACCGGCTGCTGTGGGCTCTGCTCGCGGTTGTCGATGACCGCGAAGAGGTCGGCGAGCGAGGTCGGGCCCGACAGCGCATGCGCGACCCCGCGCGCAGCGAGCCAGTGCTGCGCCTCCTCGCGGGCAAGCGGGGTGAACTCGGTCTCCGCGAGGCGGCGCCCCGCGCGGGTGACGGCTGGGTGCAGCTTGCCAAGTGGCTCGTTGGTGGTCACGAGCACGAGGGCGCGCGTGCCCTGTCCGATCAGGCCGTCGACGGTGTTGAGCAGGCGGGAGAACCCGAGGCCCACGCGGGCCGGGGCGTCTGCCGCCAGCAGCTCACCCGCGTCCTCGAGGACGAGCAGCCGCCAGCGTAAGGCCGCGTCGTCCTGGGCGGAGATCCAGTCCAGCTCGTCGGAGCCGAGCAGCAGGTCCATCATGTAGCTGCCATCGCCGCCGAGCAGGCGCTCGGGGTCGGTCACGTAGTGCAGCTCGCACCAGTCGCGCCACTCGCGGCCCAGCGCGCGAAGCGCCCACGTCTTGCCGGTGCCTGCCGCGCCATGCCAGAGGATGAGCCGGCCCGAGGGGAGGTCCGGCGGGTGGATCGCGGCGAGGCGGACCAGGGAGGCCAGGGCCGGCGGCGTGTAGTTGTCGCGGATGGCATCGAGCGAGGGCATGTCGAGCCTGCGCATCGACCCATGGGCGCTGCCGAGGGCGCCCGAG